>NZ_RZTB01000110.1:0-19147 GCF_003997735.1 Mesorhizobium sp. M7A.F.Ca.MR.148.00.0.0
GAATGTAGAAAGCTAGACACCGACTTGGAGCAACTCAACTGGTGGGATCGCTAGCCGATCATGTGCCCGGGGAGCATCCAGTTCGAAAGCTTGCGCTAAGCGGCTTGGTGACTTGGCCGAGGTCACCAGGTGGAAATGACCAACACTTGGGGTAAGCCTAGTGGCGCTCCCCTCGATGATGTCTGGCGGGGTGGTTAGCCGCCTCCGTGGGACAAGATCAGTCTACACGAATGGACTATAGCCTCTCCTCGCCTGCCTCATTGGCCGTCCTTCAGAGCCGGCCACACGAGCTTTTGTCTTTCAGCAGGGCGTTTTTCTCGCCAGCTACAGAGCCACACCGACGCCATTAATGAGCGTCCAGTCGACGGGTTGGATGGCCCTGTCCATCTTGCCCAGCACCTTGGCTTCGCATTTGCCGGTGCGGCGGAAGCCTTCAAGACGCAGTTCTTGACCTTCTCCAGATCAGCCTCGGACGGATATCGGCAAGGGTTCAGCTCGTCCTTTTGAACTTGCGCATCTTCGTGTTGGCCAACCCCAGGCCGCCCGACATATTTGCGGTCTATCCGGCACCTCAACTTCGAACAACCTTGCGGCAAGCTCTTGGGATAGCCCACGCTCGTGCCTCCACCACCCGCTCAGCAGAGCCAGATTTGTCGTTGATGGCACGGAACTTGCGCAGTCATTCGCAGATGCGTCACGGACCGAGAGTGTCGTCCCATGAATTCGATCACCAAAAAGGCCGCCCGACGTTGCTGGGACCGCCTGCAATTACCTTATCCCAGAATTGGGAGCAACGGCTTCAAAAGGGATAACTCATCACCTCAATTTTGTCGATCGCGCGGCCATCGAACCGCAGCCATCCATCAGACTTCCGCCTCGTTGCACTCATTGCGACCGCCTTGGTGCTTGCGACAACCGCTCAATTCTGGCTGCCAGGATAACCACATATGGCGACGGAACTTCCTGCTTCAAAGCAATATAGAGATCGTCGATCATCCCCCCATCAAGGCCTCGATCGAGGACACCGCGTTCGGCTTGCTTGGTTCGCAGTGAACAGACCGCACTTCACGAATGCGATCGATGCGACCGCGCCGAGAACTCTCCCGCATTGTCGACGGTTGGGTCCGTCGGCCCTCCGATGAGGCCTCGGATGCGTCGGGCGCCGAGGCCTCGACTGATGCCGACTGGCCGCCGCCGGAAGGTCTCGCGGCTTTGATCCCCGGCGATGTAGCCACCCCTGCTGCAACAGCTCCTAGCCGGAGAACTCATTCATGACCGAATCGGCGACAGATTTAGTGGACGCGGCTTTGTTCGACCGAGATCGGCTTGACCCAGAAAGTCCATATCAACGTTCTGGCCCTGCATGGGGTGCCATCATTTCGCTTTCCTTCGGCACCTTCGGGCTTGTGACGGCAGAGTTTCTGCCCGCCAGCGTTCTGACACCGCTCGCGCATGATCTCCGTATCACCACGGGCACGGCTGGACAGGCGCTAACAGCGACCGCAATCGTCGCGGCGATCTCGGCACCGATAATCGCCATCGTGACAAAGCGTCTGGACCGCAGGGTCGTCATCTGGGCGATGACGCTCCTGCTGATCCTGTCGAACGTTCTGGCAGAGGTTGCGGGGTCGCTGCCGGTTTTGCTGGCGGCACGCGTCGTCCTTGGCATATCGCTTGGTGGTTTTTGGTCAATTTCGGCAGCGTTGGCGATGCGGCTGGTTCCAAGTCACCTCATGCCGCGCGCCATGTCGATCATCCTCACCGGCGTTTCTGTCGCCTCCGTCTGCGCGGCTCCAATCGGCGCTTATGTCGGTGACATTTGGGGATGGCGAGCCTCGTTCAAGGTCGCCGCAATCGTGAGTGCCGTTGCGCTGCTCGTGCAACTCGTAACCATTCCGCCACTGCCTCCGATCGAAGTGCGCAGATTCCGCAGTCCGCTGGATGTCGCGAAGAATCCGGCGATGAAGGTTGCGGTGCTAGTCGTGCTATTGGTCGCTTCCGGCCATTTTGCCAGCTTCGCCTACATCCGCGCCTTTCTCGAGAGCGTTCCTGCGCTCGAAAAGAAGTCAATCCCGCTCGTGTTCCTTGCTTTTGGCACGGCCGGCGTCTTCGGCAATTTAGCCGGCGCATTCCTCACCAAACACAGTCTCAAGGCGGTCGCGGCCCTGCCGCCCCTGCTCATTGCCGTAGCCGCTGTCTCGCTCCTGACCATGGGAGCATCGGCCTTGACCTCGGCAATTGCAGTTGCCGTATGGGGCTTTGCTTTTGGCGCGGTCCCGGTCGGATTGCAGACATGGATGGTGCTACGCGCCGCTCCGAAACAGGCCGAGAGCGCTGGTGTACTGATGGTCATAACCTTCCAAGTGGCCATCGCAGCCGGCACAACTTTCGGTGGCCTATTGGTGGATCACACGGGTATTGCCAGTGTCTTTGTCTACAGCGCGGTTGCCACGTTCCTCGCTGTCTTGACAGTATTTTTGCTCGGCCCGAACCGCAAAACCTGACCGCCTGGTGGGGAGTGACGGTCGGCGGCGTTCACGCTATTGTCACCTCTGAGCTCGGCCCAAAGGCCGCGGCTTCGTCGTAACCATGCGGTCGATGGGGCAGCGCCAAATTGCTTCCTGCTCATCGCGTTGCGATAATACAGCGCGCTTATTGCGTCATCGTGTCCCCGGTCTCGGCTTCAATGCCCGGCTACTGGCTGCGGAGGCAGATGGGCGCCGGCGTCCCACCGACGACGATCGGTCTTTTCTCATGTAGCTGTCGGGGAAACGAGGCAGGTTTTCCGCCAGAACCCGCCAGTCGTCGCGCTCGCGTTCGCCTTCCTTGCGCGCACCGAACAACTGGATGATGATCTTGCCGTCGGACCCATATGCTTCGAGCGAGGTGACGTGACTGTCATTGGTCGGCTTGCGCACGGCCCAAACCTCACGGATTTGGTGGGTCCTGAGATGCAGCCGGAACGTTTCGTCCAGCACATGGATGCACGGCCCGATCTGCTTGACCGACTTGATTAAGCCGGAATGGGTCTGGATAGAACCTCGGTTGCCGACGAAGCACATGATCGGCAATTCGTCTTCGGCCGCACGCTGGAGCACGGCGCCAACTGCGGCATTGTCGAGCAGCCAAGCGTAATCCTGGCCGACCATGCGCAAAGCCTGGCAGCGGCTGAGCTTGAGCGTCTTTAGAAGGTTGACGTCAGTCAGCCGGCTCCAGGACTCGCGTAGGTCGTCCACCGTGCCGGCCCAGTCCGCAGTCCTCGCCCCCAGGTCGGCTACTCTCGCCTTAAGCGACATGGTCGGCTCCTGGTTGGCGGATACGAGCTCGGCCACCAGCTTTCGATAGGCATGAAGGTTGGAGACCGGCCTGAGATGCACCTTATGCACTGCTGCGCCGGCGGCGTCGAAGAATTGCAAACTGCGCTGGATTCCGCCGCGATGGCGCCTTTCAACAGCGAAACCATACCTCCAAGCCTGCGGGAAGACGCGAAGGTCGAATTCGTCACCAAGGACCATGGCGTGATTGTTGCCGGTTATCACTCTGTTGAAGACGCTAATCTTTTCGTGCACGGCACCTTGATTGCGGGTCAGCGCCGTCACTTCGCCCACGAATTCGAGGCCCGTCAGAAGGTGATTGATGCGCGGGTCGATGCGTGCCGCGCCGAAACCGCAATGGGCCGCGACCAGTTCCGCTTCCGAAATGGCCAATTGGGCGGCGAAATCACGCGCGGGAATGTTCGGACAGACTTCCCACGCACGCCGGATTTCGTTGGGCGACCGCTTCTTGCGCTGATCCATGTTTTTACCCCTGCCCCGTTCTTCTTTTGACGATCGATCGAAAAACGGGCCTCAGGGGTGTGCACGGCGGACGCGATCGATCGTCAGGCACATGCCAGTCGAATCCTGTCTCCGGGCGGTCAGCGGCCAATCGCCGGTAGAGAGCGATTGTTGGGTGGTCGGCGCCAATCGGCCGATCGAGCATTCGGGTACCACCGGCGGTGCTGCTTTCCCACTTAAGGCGGGTCTGATGGATCATATTGCTTCCCTTCGTTCTTCGATTGCGAGGGCAACCCAAAGGTGAATCGGCCGGCAATTTTGCCGCCGCAACGAAGGCTTCACAAAAATCGTGCCAGTTGCTCCGCGGCAAGCTCTGAACATCTTTGGCTCTGTTCATTGCTTTACGCGTGAGTGCATCGCGAACTCAGGCGCCCTTCCTGTGACGCGGACGCGACAAACCCGACAGTAAGTGTCGGTTGTCGGACGTCTCCCCAGCAATCGAGCATAAGAGACGTCGGGATGTCCTACGGTTTTTGACACGTCTTCCCTTTGGCACGGTCCATGCGAGATGATCCGCGAAAACGCCGGACCGAGGAGAAATCGAGCCATGATTACGCTCACCGACAACGCTGTTGCCGCCATCAAGGCCGCTCTTTACCGCGCCAGCGAGCCGGCGGAAGGATTTCGCATCATGGTCCATGCCGGCGGCTGCACCGGCTTCCAATACTCAATGGGCCTGGAGAGCGTCTCACGTGAGGGCGATGCGATCATCGAGCGAGATGGGCTCAAGGTGTTCATGGATAGAGGCTCCCAACCCCATGCCGCCGGCATGACCGTGGACTTCGTCAATGGGCTCGAAACATCCGGCTTTGTTTTCGATAACCCCAATGCGCGTGAGACGTGCGGCTGCGGCAAGTCCTGCAAATGATTGCGAGGGAACAGGCTATGTTCGACAATAGCGACGCCAAGGAATACTGCGTCGAACCGGTAACCGCCGGCGCTCTGGAACCGGCCGACACGCACTGTCGGCCCGGAACAATTGCGTTCGGTGATGCGCCAAATCGCGATCATCGATCGTTGCCGTGGGCAAGCAAACAAAATTGCCCGAAACAGCTGAATTCCCGGCGGATGCCGCCACCAAAGGGCAATGTCGACAGCGACCGGTCAGCCAAGCCATCGCTCGCCCGGCCGCCCACCTTACCAGATACGATATGCGCCAGAGGTTCAATGGCCGCCCGCCTACCCTTGAATCATTTCAGCAGTTGAAGGATCACTCCCATGAACCCTGTCTATCTCGACAACAACGCAACGACGCGGGTTGATCCTGCAGTCGTTGGAGCGATGTTGCCTTTCTTTACGGAGCAATTTGGCAATCATTCGTCCATGCACGCCTATGGCGCATCGGTTGCTGAAGCCGTGAGAAAGGCGAGGCAACAGTTGCAAGCCCTCATCGGCGCGGGATTCGAGGACGAGATCATCTTCACCTCGGGCGGGACTGAAAGCGACAGTACAGCCATCCTTTCGGCGCTGGAGGTGATGCCCGACCGAACGGAAATAGTGACTTCCGCGGTTGAACATCCGGCCGTTCTGAAGTTGTGCGCGCACCTTGAGAAGACGCGCGGCGTCAAGGTGCACATTATCCCAGTCGATCACTACGGCCGGCTCGACCTGGACGCCTACAGAACCGCCCTCACCCCACAAGTGGCAATCGTCTCGATAATGTGGGCGAACAATGAGACCGGTACGATCTTTCCCGTGGTTAAGCTTGCCGATCTAGCCAGGGAAGTCGGCGCGCTTTTCCACACTGATGCAGTGCAGGCGGTCGGAAGGCTTCCGATTGAGCTGAAATCGACCGCGATCGACATGCTGTCGCTCTCCGCCCACAAGCTGCATGGTCCAAAGGGGATAGGCGCGCTTTATGTAAGACGTGGCGTGCGCTTCTCCTCCATGATCAAGGGTGGGCACCAAGAGCGCGACCGGCGTGCAGGCACTGAAAACACACCCGGCATAGTCGGACTGGGCATGGCGGCCGAACTCGCCTTGAAATTCATGGACGAGACAAAACGAATAAAATGGTTGCGCGACCGCCTTGAGAACGGGATCATCCAGCGCATCCCAAACACATCCATCAACGGCGATCCGCAAGAGCGATTGCCAAACACTGCAAACATTGGATTCGAAGGTATCGAAGGCGATGCAATTCCAATTGTCCTGAGCCGGCTGGGAATCGCCTGTTCCGCCGGGTCCGCCTGTGCCTCTGGCTCACTGGAACCGAGCCATGTTCTGATCGCTATGAACGCGGCATGTGGGGCAGTCCGCTTCTCCTTGTCGCGTGACAACGGCGAAGATGACGTAGACCGCGTGCTTGAGGTCCTGCCTGCGATCACCGAGAAGCTACGGGCCGTTCCCAGTGCTGGACTGTGCGGGCGAGGTGCAGAACAGCTTCATTCCGGCCCGGGTCCGAGCGGCACAATAGCCGACGAGCCGTGAGGTCTTCCTCAACGTGACGACCCTGCGCAAGGAGAGCAGTCAAACTCGGGGTCGCCTTCACCACTTCAAGAAGAGCTTGAGATCGCCAAGTCTCTTGCCCAGCCGCCGTGCCAGAGGTCGGCACGCCGTCAGCAATGTCACCAATGCATCGACACCACAATTTCGCGCCGGGAGAATACAATGAACTGCTCCGCTGATAGCCGCCCGATCGATCGCACCGATATCCTAGCGCGACTGAAGGGCCTGTCGGCCGCGGAGGACTTCTTCGCCTGCCTTGACGTCTCCTACGACCCGAAAGTGATGAATGTCTCGCGGCTCCATATCATGAAGCGCGTGGGCCAATACCTTGCCGAAGAAGATTTCTCCGGTCTGCCTAACCAGGTAATCGCCGCGCGGGTGCGCGCCAAGCTGGAACGCGCCTACGAAGATTTCGCGACTTCCCCGCCGCTCACGCAACGTGTGTTCAAGGTGCTAAGGGACCACGATCCAAACATATGTCCCGCACCTGGCCGCGCCTTCGTCCCGCTCGACTCTGCACTGAAGCGGTTCGGAAAGTATTGAGCCCGACACGGCTGCGACGCGACAATGTCGAGAAGTCGACAAATCCAGTCCTCATGACGCCTCCTCGGAAGCAAACGAAGCCACCTTCTGGAATAGAGGCAGGAAGACGACTTGGCATGAACGATGCAGGCAATGAGGTGAACCGCCAAGCACGAATCCGGACTGGGAGCTTAGAGAAACCGCCAATGCATATCGTAGTCTGCATCAAGCAGGTGCCGGATTCGGCACAGATCCGCGTGCACCCGGTGACGAACACGATCATGCGTCAGGGTGTTCCGACCATCATCAATCCTTACGACCTGTTCGCCCTCGAAGAAGCGCTCAAACTGCGCGACGTTCATGGTGGCGAGGTTACTGTGCTCACAATGGGTCCGCCCATGGCGGAGGACTCGCTGCGAAAGGCGCTCGGTTACGGTGCTGACCGAGCAGTTCTCTTGACGGACCGCTATTTTGCCGGATCCGATACGCTGGCGACTTCCTTTGCTCTTTCGCAAGCAATCGCAAAAATTGGGGAGACTTTCGGCAGGCCGGACATCGTCTTCACCGGCAAGCAGACGATTGACGGCGATACCGCCCAGGTCGGACCGGGCATAGCCAAGCGCCTAGATTTATCGCAACTTACCTATGTCGCGAAGATTGCCTCCATCGACCGCGATACGCGAGAGATCGAAGTCGCGCGTCGCGCCGAAGGCGGCACCCAGTTGCTGAAGAGCAGACTCCCTTGCCTCATTACAATGCTGGAAGACACCAACGAAATCCGCCGGGGCTCGCTCCAGCAGGCTCTGTGCGCGGCGCGCAGCCAAGTCGTGAAGTGGACTGCAGCCGACGCCGGCATTGACGATCTCACCCGGTGCGGTCTGCGTGGCTCGCCTACAGTCGTCAAGCGTGTTTTCGCCCCCACCGCACGGGCAGAAAGGGCGGCGCAGATCGACACCGCGGAAAGGGGCTTGCAGGACATAGCCGATGAACTCATCGCCGATATCTTAACCCGCCGGCCGGCGCTGGAACATGAGCTGGCCTTCAACAGCGGCACGTGACGGCCAGGAGCAGAAAATGTCGACCGCAAGCCAAACTACCCCTCGCATTGCCCCCGGCCGTGCCGGTGTAAAGAAAGAACTTCCCGACCGTTTCAAAGACTACCGGCACGTGTGGGTCTTCCTCGAGCTCGAACGCGGCAATGTGCATCCTGTATCATTCGAACTGCTGGGCGAAGGCCGCAAATTAGCCGACAAGCTTGAAGTCCAGCTCGCGGGCGTCGTGCTGGGACCGCCGGGCGAGATGGTCGAGGACGCTGTTGCCGAGGCCTTCGCTTACGGGGCGGATCTTGTCTACATCGTCGATGCGCCGCCGCTCGCCGACTACCGGAACGAGCCGTTCGCCAAGGCGCTCACGGATCTGGTCAATACCCATAAACCCGAAATCCTCCTTCTCGGCGCGACCACACTGGGCAGGGATCTTGCAGGCTCGGTAGCGACGACCCTGCAGACGGGGCTCACGGCCGACTGCACCGAACTTGATGTAGATTCCGACGGTTCACTCGCCGCGACCCGTCCGACTTTTGGTGGCTCATTGTTGTGTACGATCTATACACTAAATTACCGGCCGCAAATGGCGACGGTGCGACCAAGGGTCATGCCTATGCCGCAACGGGTGGATAAGCCGGTCGGGCGTGTCATGCGGCACAAGCTGTCGCTCGTTGAGGACGATATCGTCACCAAAGTCCTCGGCTTCCTACCGGATAACCAGTCGGCAATGGCAAATCTTGCCTATGCGGATGTCGTGGTTGCGGGAGGCCTCGGTCTCGGAGCGGCGGAGAACCTTCAGCTTGTGAAGAATCTTGCCCGAGCGATCGGCGCCGAGCATGGCTGTTCGCGCCCCTTGGTCCAGAAGGGCTGGATGCCGGCTGATCGACAGATTGGACAAACTGGCAAGACCATTCGACCGAAGCTTTACATCGCGGCCGGAATTTCCGGCGCCATCCAGCACCGAGTTGGGGTCGAGGGGGCCGATCTCATCGTCGCGATCAACACCGATCCGAACGCGCCGATTTTCGAGTTCGCCCACCTCGGGATCGTCACGGATGCAATCCGCTTCCTGCCCGCACTGACGGAAGCCTTCACCCGGCGGCTGTCGCCGCACAGTCGAGACAAGCTTGCGAGTTGAGGGAGAGGACATGATTGAACAATTCGATGCCATTGTGGTCGGAGCCGGCATGTCTGGAAACGCAGCTGCTTACACTTTGGCAAGCCAGGGGCTGAAGGTACTGCAGTTGGAGCGCGGGGAATATCCGGGCTCTAAGAACGTCCAGGGTGCCATAATGTACGCGAACATGCTGGAGAAGATCATCCCGGACTTCCGGGATGATGCGCCCCTCGAGCGGCACCTGGTCGAACAGCGACTTTGGGTGATGGACGACACGTCTCACACCGGAATTCATTACCGGTCGGACGACTTCAATGAGGCGAAACCCAACCGCTACACGATCATCCGCGCCCAGTTCGACAAATGGTTTTCCCGCAAGGTGCGCGAGGCTGGCGCGACGGTCCTGTGTGAGACGACCGCGACGGAACTCGTCCGTGATGGCAATGGCAAGGTGATCGGCGTCCGCACAGACCGGGCTGGCGGAGTGGTCTTCGCGAATGTGGTCGTTCTCGCAGAAGGGGTGTCGGGATTGCTTGGCACTCGCGCAGGCCTGCGCGAGATGCCGAAGCCGGAGACCGTGGCGCTTGCCGTCAAGGAAATGCATTTCTTGCCCGAAGAGGTCATTGGCCAGCGGTTCGGTGTCAAGGGCGATGAAGGCTGCGTAATCGAGGCCGTGGGCACGATCTCTCGCAGCATGGCCGGGCTCGGCTTCCTTTACACCAATAAGGAGTCGATTTCACTCGGCATCGGCTGCCTGGTCTCGGATTTCGCCGCGACGATGGAGAGCCCGTCCGCCCTCCTGGATGCGATGAAAAACCATCCTTCGATCCGGCCGCTGATCGCTGGCTCGGAGGTGAAAGAATATGCCGCCCATCTTATCCCCGAAGGTGGTTACAGGGCCATTCCGCAGCTCTTCGGCGACGGTTGGGTCATCGTCGGCGACGCAGCGCAACTGAACAATGCCATTCACCGTGAGGGTTCGAACCTTGCCATGACCTCGGGTCGCGTCGCGGCTGAGGCGATCATCAAAGTCAAAAGCCGCAACGGTCCTATGACCAAAGCGAACCTTGCGCTCTACAAGACGATGCTGGATGACTCCTTTGTGATCAAGGATCTTAAGAAATACAAGGACATGCCAGCCTTACTCCACACCAATTCCAGCAACTTTTTTGACAGCTATCCGCGGTTGATGTCGCATGCCGCTCAGAACTTCATGCGTGTCGACGGCACGCCGAAGATCGAGAAGGAAAAGAACACCACGGCCGCCTTCATCAACGCGCGCTCGCGCTGGGGGTTGGTCAGCGACGCGGTCCGCCTGGCATTGGCATGGCGCTGAAGAGGGTACAAGATGACGATCGCAGTGACGAAGGTTCGTGTCGAGGACAAACTTTACCAGAACCGCTATCTGGTCGATTCCGGCCGCCCCCATATCATAGTGCGACCGCACGACAAGCCAAGCGCGAACTTGCTTGCCTTGACCTACGTCTGTCCGGCGAAATGCTATGAGTTGAATGACAAGGGTCAAGTCGAGATCACCGCCGACGGCTGCATGGAATGCGGCACCTGCCGGATATTGTGCGAGAAAGGCGGCGACATCGAGTGGAACTATCCGCGCGGCGGCTTTGGTGTCCTGTTCAAGTTCGGATGATCAGCCGGTGCCAAGAGCATGCCGGCAGCGAGCAACTGCGGCACACCATGAGCCTCTCCATCCACTTGCAAAGAGCTAGTGAATATTGGGTTTCGCAATTCAAGTTTCCTCGACTTGGTAGGGGTATCCTCAGGCCACGGGGCGCCTGTGCCGGACTTACCACCGGTAACGTGGTCGAGCCCCTTTGGACAATGTCCGGCCATCGTGCCGGATGGCAGCCACAACGGCCGGTGAGCAAATGGAACGGCACAATCCGTGATAAAAACGTATGTGCTAGTGCATGGTGCCTGGCATGGCGGATGGTGTTGGCGGGACGTGGCCGCCAATCTTCGTAAGATGGGATACCACGTGACCACGCCTACCCAGACAGGTGTCGGCGAACGCGCACATTTGCTGTGCAAGGACATCACGCCCGACACATTCGTGACCGACATCGTCAACCACATTGTAACGGAAGAGCTGAGCGATGTGATCCTTGTCGGTCACAGTCTAGGCGGCATCAGCATCACCGGCGCCGCCGACCGGATACCCGACCATATCAGCCATCTCGTTTATCTCGACGGCGCCATCGTCGAGAGCGGTCAAAGTGTATTCAGTACCATGCCCCCCGACATCGTCGCCGCCCGTCGAAAATTGGTTGCGGAGGAAGGACGGGGTATCTTCATGCCGACTCCGCCGCCAACAGCATTCGGCATTCCCGAGGGACACTCGCTCACGGACTGGGTGCGGCGCCGGATAACACCGCATCCGGCAGGCACCTACGAAAGCGGACTTAAGCTCGAGCACCCGCTCGGCAACGGCAGACCCCGAACCTATGTCGTCTGCACTAATCCACTCCACCCGCCGATGGCGGGAGCGCGAGAATGGGTCGCAAAGCAGGATGGCTGGGCGTGGCAGGAACTCGCCACTGGCCACGACGCAATGATCCTCGCGCCGACGGAAGTTGCTCTCCTTCTTAGCGCTGTCGGCTGAGGAACCAAGTAGGGGGAACGGCGGCCGATTCTCAGGCCGTGGCCTTGAGCTCTGGTGCAAGGATGTAGGCCCAACGGGTCGTTCCGGTGGCGCCACCGAAACCACTAGGCGGGAGTGGCCTGTCCTGCCGACGTCGCAAGCTTGCGAGCGTTCCGCCGCGGCCGCAGCCCGTAGCGCCGGGCAACCTCCGAGATCACCGCGTCGGCTCCAGGGTCTCGGAGATGACTCCGTGCCTTGTCGTCCATCGACCAATGCCGCCGACCAACAGCGCCGTTGATCACCCTCGAAAACGCCGAGGCTGCCGCTCAGGGTCAATCGTAAGTTCAAGTTCAGACACAAGCCGATCTCCGATCCACCTCAGAATCGGCAGGCCCACAGATCGCGGGTCCTCCTGGAAGGACACAGCGCTTACCCTTGAAATATGGAGAACCATGGCTTTGCGCCGTCGGCAGTTGAGCTGATCTCGCAATGCTATTTCCCCGGCAACGTCCGCGAGCCGGAGAACTGCGTGCTTGGCGTTCTCCTCTGGATGGAACCAATCTTTCGGAACGTGGCAATGTCATCGACGAGCTCTCACGGGCCAGCACGATGCCGGTTCGGCGCATCGGCGCCCGCCTGAACACGAGATGGGCACTTGCGATTCTAACGATACGGCCGGACGGGGGCTGGGACCGCGGCGGACGGAGCGTGACGGCTGATCGACACAATGGAGAAGGCCGGCTGGGTTCAGGCTAATGCGGCTCGAATTCTCGGCCTCAAGCTGCGACAAGTCGGCTAGGCGATACGCCGGCATAGTATCGAGGTGAAGGAACTTCTAAGAGCCTGATGAGCCAATCGTCAGGCCAGTGGTCTTGCGCGCCCTGTGCGCGACAAGGAGTGCTTCGTGCTTCTGAACGGATTTGGACTTGCACTGTCGCAAGCAGGACAAAATTGTGTCGCGCCGGCCTGACACAATGCGATATCGACCCGAATAGTGAACTGAAGCCGCTTTTTTCAGTTGGTATGGCTCTTGCACCTTGAACCGCGACGTTACCAGCAACGGAGCCGTTTGATGTCCTCACCGACAGTTTCGATTGAGGGGCCGACTAGCACGACATCCGAGGGTTTTCTGGCAGCCGCGAAATCCGGTGGCTGCGCATCGTCTTCCTACGGCTCGTCGCCGACCAGCCCGGGCGAAGGGGATCCGGCTATTTGGGAAAGGATCAAGGATCACCCCTGCTTTTCGGAGGAAGCGCATCATTATTTCGCGCGTATGCATGTGGCGGTCGCGCCGGCTTGCAATGTCCAGTGCAACTATTGCAATCGCAAATACGATTGCGCCAACGAGAGCCGGCCTGGTGTTGTGTCTGAGAAGTTGACGCCCGACCAAGCGCTACGCAAGGTCATCGCCGTTGCCAACAAAGTTCCGCAGCTTTCGGTTCTTGGCATCGCTGGGCCGGGGGATGCCTGTTACGATTGGGAGAAAACGAAGGCAACGTTCGACCGCGTCATCAGGGAAATCCCCGACATAAAGCTGTGCGTCTCCACTAATGGGCTCGTGCTGCCGGACCATGTCGCCGAGCTTGCCGAAATGAATGTTGATCACGTGACGATCACCATCAACATGGTCGACCCGGAAGTCGGCGCGAAGATCTATCCATGGATCTTTTATGAAAATCGCCGCTACTTCGGCATCGAAGCCGCTCGAATCTTGCACGCGCGGCAGATGCTGGGCCTGGAGATGCTGAGCGCGCGCGGCATCCTCACCAAAATCAACTCGGTGATGATTCCTGGAGTGAACGACCAGCACCTGTTTGAGGTGAACAAAATGGTCAGGGAGCGGGGCGCGTTTCTGCACAACGTGATGCCTCTGATTTCGGACCCGGCGCACGGTACCCACTACGGACTCATCGGGCAGCGCGGCCCAACGGCAACGGAGATGATGGCTCTTCAGGATCGACTTGAAGGTGGCGCCAAGTTGATGCGCCACTGCCGGCAGTGCCGGGCAGATGCTGTCGGCCTGCTCGGTGAAGATCGTGGCCAGGAATTCACGCTGGACGGGATTCCCGACGATGTCGCCTACGATGCTGGCCAGCGTCAGGCCTATCGGCAGGTGGTCGCACACGAGCGCCGTGATCATGAGGCGGCGAGGAGCGAGGCCATCGGTATGGTCAAGGCAACAGACTCCGAAAAGTCGCTTCTGGTTGCGGTGGCCACTAAGGGAGGTGGACGGGTCAACGAACACTTCGGCCACGCGAAGGAATTCCAGGTTTATGAAGTCTCGCCTAGAGGGATCAGCCTGGTCGGGCATCGGAAGGTCGAGCGGTATTGCCTCGGAGGCGGGGGCGAAGACGCCATCCTCGAGGGCGTCATCGCAGCGCTCGAAGGCATACACATAGTGCTATGCGCCAAGATCGGAAATCGCCCGAAGGAACAACTCTCGCGAGCTGGACTGCGCGTAACCGACGCCTATGGCCATGACTACATCGAGACCGCAGTAAGCGCACTTTACGCGGCAGAGTTTGGGATCAGACCACTAGCGGCGACGGCCTGAGCCGTGTCCGATAACCAGGAGTTAGAATGGCTTTAAAGATCATCGCATCCCAATGTACCCAATGCGGGGCCTGCGAGTTCGAATGTCCTTCGGAAGCGATCAAGTTCAAGGGCGACGCCTATGTGATCGATCCAAACAAGTGCACCGAATGCAAGGAGGCCTTCGATACGCAGCAATGCGTGTCGGTCTGTCCGGTACCGAAAACCTGCGTTCCCGCTTGATTCCTACCGAAACGGTCGGGTTCGCAGCACGACGACGCCTGCAACCCGCGACCACAACAAAAGCCTCGAGAAAGGAATGGACAGCATGTGGTCCAGACGCGAACAGGAGGTGGAAATCGGCAGACCGCCACGGTTCATGCAGGGTGAGCGGGTCCGTGCGATACGCCACATAAAAAACGACGGCACTTATCCCGGCAAGGAGATCGGCGAAAACCTCGTGCGGAAGGGCGACGAAGGCTACGTGCGCGACATTGGAACCTTTCTCCAGCAATTCTTCATCTATGCGGTCGAATGGATCGATCGTGGCACGGTCGTCGGCATGCGAGCGCGCGAACTCATTAGCCTCGACAAAGTCGAGGTTCCCTGCGGAGCTGAAGGCATTTCCAACGGGGGAACAGCCGGATGAAAGTAATGATTCGCAGGACCGCTACTGGTTTGTCGGCTTATGTCCCCAAGAAGGATCTCGAAGAGCCGATCACCGAGATTGAGAACGCTGACTTATGGGGCGGGACCGTGACGCTCAGGAACGGTTGGCGGCTCATGCTGCCCGACCTTCCGCGCGACACGCGTTTGCCGATCACCGTCGAGGCGATGAAGATTTCCGACGGGGCCTGATGCCGGTGGGTTCAGTGGCGGAGAGGAAACGCGTATGAACACGATGCTGAGCTGGGACCATCTCGTCGTCGTCCGGGGCAGTTTTGCCAAAAAACTGATTGACCTGCTGAACGGCGCTCTCAAGGCCGATCGAGTGATCCCCTATCTCGGTCCTGGTCTTCTGCAGCTTAACCCACAGGAATCACCTGTACCTTGCACCCCTGAAGATGTCGCCGCGGCCCTCAACAAGCGGGCGCCTGCCCCTTCCAGGATTCGCACCAATATGTGGTCGGTCGCGCAGTTTATCGAGCAGCGCCGACATCGTCGGACTCTCCAAGCGTGGATGGCGGAGATATTCGCAGCCCCCGCCGAGCCGACCGTTCTTCACGCCTGGCTCGCAACCCTTCAACTGTCTGTCATCATCGACAGCTGGTACGATGGCGCCATGCGAGCAGCCCTTGCAGAGGCCGGCCAAACAGACGTTGTCGAGATACAAGGAACGACGCGCGCGACCGGAATCGGTAACATCTGGACGAGAACTTACGATTTGTCAGGAACAGAACTCGAGGCCGAGCAAGTGGCTAGGACGGTGCTCTATGCGCCGCACGGCAGCGTCAGGCCGGCGGCAAACTTCCTCGTGGCTGATTCCGATTACGTCGAAGTCCTAACCGAAATTGATATCCAGACGCCGATCCCGGACGCGGTGAAGCAACGGCGCGTCAACCGGGGTTTTTTCTTCGTGGGCTGCCGCTTCAACGATCAGATGCTGCGCACATATGCCAGACAGCTGATGAAGCGCTCCACTGGCCCACATTTTGCGGTGATCGATTCGGCTACGCTGACCAGAAACGAACGTCGTTTCCTTGCCGAAGGCGCAATCACGGTCATCGACATGCCGATCCGCAACGCCGCGGCTCGCCTCGTCGGGGTCGATGCTAGCCAGGATTAATGGCCAGCGATTGCTGGTGAGTCGCTGCTTGCCTCCAAGGGCGAAAACTCAGTTGGGAATACATTCGTGAGCAGTAATGCTAGTGGCAGCACAACGTAGGCTCTGAATTCGTTGGGCCATGTGAAAGGGTCCGCTGCTGCGGTACGTGAGCACGTTGCGGCGGCATTACGCACATGATCTTGTGACCCCCGTGGCAAAAGAACTGAAGCGCCCGAGTCGCGACAACATATGCAGCGCTCAATGGCTTCGACAAAAATTCGGCACAGTTTCGACAGTTCGCATGCACCTCCAGGGTCAACGAGGTGATTATGCCTGTTTATGTGGGTCGGCCACGCGAGCAGGAATTCCCACTACCTTTGCCCCGGCGGGAACATCTCGTGTGACCACGCAGCCAGCGCCTACCACTGCATTATCACCAATCGTGACGCCAGGCAGAATGATTGCTCCACCGCCGATCCAGACACGGCTGCCAATGTGAACAGGACGCCCGACCTGCAGGCCGGCCTGCCGCTGCTCGGCATCATGTGGATGATCGGCGGTATAAATCTGCACAGCAGGCCCAATTGCCGTTCCTTGCCCGATTTTGACCTCTACCACGTCAAGAATAACGCAGTTGAAGTTGATGTAGGCATTGGCTCCAATGCGGATATTGAATCCGTAGTCGCAAAAAAAGGGCGGACGGATGACCGTTCCGCGCCCAACCTCTCCCAGCCGCTCGGACAAAAGCTCATGCCAATGCCCCGTGGTCTGCCCCAGCGTATCATTGTACCGCTTGAGCCAAGCCCCGGTGGCCAACAGGTCAGCTTGGATCTCCGGATCCGCCGCATTGTAAAACTCGCCTGCGAGCATCTTTTCTTTTTGGCTACGCATCATAGTCTCCCGTCAGGTCGTGTCCCGTACAGTGATGCAGGAACGCACATCAAACTGCCTCGGCAACTTTGTAACTCGGTCTTGCCGGGCGCGCGGTCGGTCACGAGCCGGGGCGACAGTTTCGTCTCGACCAACTTCCGCGAATTTGGATATCGCAGATCAACCGGTCGCAGGGGCCAATACCTGACGAGGTCGGCAACTGTCCAGCGGTCGAACTCACTTTCATGCCCATCTCAGATTGCGTGATATCGAGCGGTAAGCCATCAGCTAATGTATCGACCAGGTCCCGCCAGCGGAGATCTGCGCGTCGCCTCTACGCATGCTGGCGTGTCACCAATGATACATCGATTATTTCTGGATTCCAGGCACGTCGAATTGATTTGCCCTTGCGGTGTAGAGCGAAGTTACTAGCCATAGGATTACTCCTCTTTAGTTTGTCAGTCGCAGAGCCCCAGTATGACTGCGTGGTAGAAAGCACACGGCCGGAATCTTGGGAGCGCTGTTCAAACCCACTTCGTAAGCCTGGCCGATGGGCTCGGCGCCAGAGCACCAATGCTTGGCCTGCTCCAGCTCTTGCTCGGCGGGTTTTTTCAGAGACGCTTGATCTCGATACCGCGTTTTCTCAGCACGTAGCCGATCTGGCGCGGGGTCAAACCGAGCAGGCGCGCCGCCTTTGCCTGCACCCAGCCACACTTTTCCATGGCAGCAATGACCGTATCGGCATCGGGCACCCTACCACGACTCGTGGCAGGGCCTATCGGCGCTTGCCCGTCGCCGACGGGCGGGGCGGCACAGGCGGCGGAAGGCTCGATCGTAGTCGACTTCTCTGACGTCGGCGGTCCGTTCTTCCACAGCGCCGCGGCCAAGCACTGATCCGCGTAACAGGCAAAGTCAGTTCTGAGGATTGATGGACCCGTCGCCAGAACTGCCGTCCGTTGAACGCAGTTTTCGAGCTCTCGGATGTTGCCTGGAAATTCGCAGTTCATTAGCACCTCAATCGCTTCGGGAGCGAAGGTCAGCGTGTGATCATTCTCAGTATTGAAATTCTTGAGAAACTGAGCGGCCAAGAGCGGAATATCACCTCGCCTTTCGCGCAATGCCGGCACGCGTAAAGTGACGACGTTGATGCGATAATAGAGGTCTTGCCGGAACTCCTTGCGTTGAACTGCCGTTTCCAAGTCCCTGTTCGTTGCGGCAATCACGCGAACATCAACTTTAATGGTGTGGTTGCTGCCGACGCGCTCAAACTCCTGCTCCTGCAGGACACGCAGCAGCTTAGCCTGGAACGAACCTGATATTTCGCCAATCTCGTCCAGAAACAATGTGCCTTTGTCGGCAGCCTCAAAGCGCCCCTTGCGCAAACTGCTCGCGTCGGTGAAGGCACCCTTCTCATGACCGAACAAGTCAGATTCCAGAAGCGTCTCGGTGAGCGCCGCGCAATTGACCTTGATGAAGGGCTGCTTGGCGCGAGGCGAGAGCTCGTGAATGGCTTTGGCAACCAGCTCCTTGCCGGTTCCGGATTCACCTCGCAACAGGACCGTAGTCTTCGCCTTGGCCACCTTGACAAGGTGCTCACGCAGCTTGCGCAGCGCCTGACTATCGCCAAGCATCTCCTTGCTGATCTTTTTACGTTCCATTTGGCAGCCCATCCCACTCCGCCACCCGCCGGTAGAACTGCACTGGACGGTGAGCTGTGTTGTATTTCGTCATCATCATTCTCGATCTCACCTTTGTTGCTTCGAAATTTCCGGCGCGCGGACGCCCTCGGCAATGGCAATGGCGCCTGAGCATCGTTGCCTTTCACCAGGACGAGCGTCTTCCTCCGCGCGGGCGCTCGCAGTATGCGGTTTGCGCAGGCCTTTACTCGACCGGTCGCTGTTCTGTCCGGCTTCTGCCGCACCGCAGCCTGCAAACTCATCCTTGACAAGAAAGGAGGGGAGTCAACCGAGCTCTCCTTGCATTTATGCAAGGAAAATTGTCAGTTTGATAGAATTCTATCAAAACGGCAGAAACGCCCCGCCCCCAGTTTGGCTGTATCTGCGGCGTTCAGCGTACGTGACGACATGTGCGGACTTGTCCCAATTGCCATCCGAGTTGTGCGGAACAGTAGCCGCTGCGCTGTCAACCGCGTGAGGCCGGAGACAGTAGAGACGGCGGCTCGTCGAGCGAGGGTTCATTGTTCGGCTACTAAACCGGCTGTCCTTTGGTGTTGGTTTCGCCCAAGTTCTGGGCCTGGGGGGCGTCTAGCCCGTTTCGCCGCACAGGCTCCTTCCACATCGTCGAGGCCGAGAAGGAGGGACCCCACAGCTCTCCCTGTATCACAATGCCCCGCCCCTCAAGCAGCTAGATACGACAGGTGACCTCAAATGAGGCGTCTTGCATGGCTTCTAC
>NZ_RZTB01000111.1:0-19064 GCF_003997735.1 Mesorhizobium sp. M7A.F.Ca.MR.148.00.0.0
CGCAAACTCGGACTGACCGAGTTTAAATTAGATTAAGCTAAAATGGTTGCAAAGGAACGCACCAGACGCTTGGGCAGCTCCGGAGCACCTTGAGGAGCGTGATCTTGATCCAGCGGCTGCAGTCGCTGGAGCGCCACCTGGCCGGCGTCAAGGAACGATTCCGCCCTCCCGGTGTTTCAATCTCATGACAAACATCACGAAAGGCCGGGGAATCGCGATGGCGGCCGAAGTCGCCAGTGCCACGCAGCGCCTCGAACGGGCCGAGCTCGCGATTGAGCGCTCGGAAAAAATAGTGGCCCAAAACATCGAGCGGTCCGGCAGGATTCGGCGTCGAGCGCCGCCACCTAGATTAGCATCGTGTTAAAGCCACTCGAATGTGGCCAAGCACCACTTCGCCGATCTCGCTTTTGTCGGTCTTCTTCAACGTCAGCGCGAAGACCACGGTCTCGCGCGCTGGCATGTGCGGGTAGAGCGCATGGTTCGGGAACACCATGGCGAGGACGCGCGACTTCGGCGCAACGTCGACGGGCCGACCAGGATGACGAATTCACCTGACCTAATGTCGACTGACACGCCATTAATAACTCGGACCGTGCCATAGGCTTTCTCGATACCTGATGCGGTGAGCGCACTCATGCGCCTTTGGCCTTAGAAAGAGACCTTGTCGCTGCCTTTCAGCCTCAAGAGACAGCATTGCAAGCCTTCGGCAGAGCAGAATCAGCTTAGGCAACGGATCGGTCCGTTGGCAAATTCGGGTCCGATGTCGGCCTCGCGCGGACCTTTGACCAAATCGGCGCTCGCCGTAGTCGCAACGGTTGCGCCGAGGTGCTTGGGAAGCTGGATCGCGACACCTCCCCGCCGCTAAATTGAGCCATGTTGTGCCCTGTGGCCTGGGTTGTGTTGGCCATGCGAACGTGTAAGTTGTAGCTAATTTAGGGGTGGGGTGAAATGGAATACGGTTCCAGGAAGGTCACCCTGTTGGGCGGCCTGGCATCGACCAGGCGGATCCGGATGCTTCTGGCTTCCACGGCGGTCGCGACCAGTCTCGCAACGCTGGCGACAGGCATTCCCGCTTCGGCCCAATCCGTGTCGATCTCCGGCGACGTGGATCCGACCCCCGCCGCATCGCCCAATTGGAACGTAGGGGGCCAGCTGTTTGTCGGCAAATCCGGCACCGGCACGCTGGACATCGAAGCCGGCGGCACGGTCGCCAGCACATTCGGCTTTGTCGGTCGTGACCCTGGCTCCATCGGCACGGCGACTGTGACGGGCACCGGCTCCACCTGGACAAACAGCGGCGAGCTCACTGTCGGCCTTTTCGGCAACGGCACGCTGAACGTCGAGGACGGAGGCAAGGTCACCGACTTTAACGGCTACATCGGATATCACTCGGGTTCTACCGGCACGGTGACGGTAACCGGCGCGGGCTCCACCTGGACGAACAGCGGCTGGCTCTTTATCGGCTATGCCGGTGGCGCCGGCACACTGACCATCGCGGCCGGCGGCGTGGTCACCAACACGGCGGGCTCCATCGACTCCGGCACGGCGACGGTGACGGGCGCCGGCTCCACCTGGACGAGCAGCCTCGATCTTACTGTCAACGGCACGCTGAACGTCGCGGCCGGTGGTGCCGTAACCAACAAGCAGGGCTTTATCGGCAATGGCTCGGACTTCTCCGGCACGGCGACGGTGACGGGCACCGGCTCCACCTGGACGAACAGCGGCGAACTTTATGTCGGCTTTAACGGCGGCGCGACGCTGAGCGTCGAGGACGGCGGCGCTGTCAGCAACACGAATGGCTATATCGGTACTTTCGCAAGCTTCACCGGCACGGCGACGGCGACGGTGACGGGCGCGGACTCCACCTGGACGAACAGCGGTGCACTTTATGTCGGCAGTTCCGGCACCGCGACGCTGAACGTCGAGGACGGCGGCGCTGTCAGCAACACGGACGGCTACATCGGGGTTTTCGCAAGCTCTACCGGCACGGCGACGGCGACGGTGACGGGCGCGGACTCCAGCTGGACGAACAGCGGCGACCTTTATGTCGGCCGTTCCGGCACCGGCACGCTCGACGTCGAGGAGGGCGGCGCCGTCACCAACGCGGTCGGCTACATCGGATACGACGCTGGCTCCACCGGCACGGCGACGGTGACCGGCGCGGACTCCGCCTGGACGAACAGCAGCGAACTTTATGTCGGCCGTTCCGGCACCGGCACGCTCAACGTCGAGGATGGCGGCGCCGTCACCAACACGGTTGCCTACATCGGATTTAACGCAGGTTCCACCGGCACGGCGACTGTGACGGGTACCGGCTCCACATGGTCGAATAGCGGCGTACTCTACATAGGCAGTAGCGGTGATGGTACGCTCAACGTCGAGCACGGCGGCGCCGTGACCAACACGGTCGGCTACATCGGATACCTCGCTGGCTCCACCGGCACGGTGACTGTGACGGGCGCTGGCTCCACCTGGGCGAACAGCAGCGAGCTTCTTATCGGTCGTTCCGGCAACGGGACGCTCAACGTCGAGGATGGCGGCGCCGTCACCAACACGGTCGGCCGCCTCGGATTTCAGCCGGGTTCCACGGGCACGGCCACGGTAACGGGCGCGAACTCCACCTGGACCAACAGCGGCGACCTTTATGTCGGCGATTTCGCCACCGGCACGCTGACCGTCGCGAACGGTGGTCTGGTCAGCGATGCTACAGGGGCTATCGGAGTGACCTCGAGCGGCACGGCCATTGTAACGGGCGCCGGCTCCACCTGGAAGAACAGCGGCACGTTCTATGTCGGTTATGGGGGCACTGGCACGCTGACCGTCGCGGATGGTGGCGCAGTGAGCACCGGCAATGGGGCAGGCATTGTCCATATCGCCGTTCAGAGTAGCTCGACTGGTACGCTCAACATCGGCGCGGCCGCTGGGCAGCCGGCCGTTGCGCCAGGCACGCTGCAGGCTGCGGAGATTCGCTTCGGCGCGGGAGCGGGAACTCTCACCTTCAACCATACCGGGACGGGCTACACGTTCTCTCCGGCGATCACCGGTGCGGGGGCCATCGGACAGGTCGCCGGCACGACGATCCTGACCGGAAACAGTTCCGGCTTCACCGGGACGACGACGATTTCGGGCGGCGTGCTGCTGGTAAACGGAACGCTTGGCGATTCGAGTTCCTCGATCGACGTCCTGACGGGCGGCACGCTCGGCGGCTCGGGCACGGTGGGCACGACGACAGTCGCTTCGGGTGGCACGATCGCACCGGGCACCTCGATCGGGACGATGACGGTGAACGGCAACATGACCCTGCAGCAGGGCAGTCGTCTGGCCTACGAGGCGGCAGCACCGGGCGCGGATTTTACGACCGGTCAGGCGGATAGCGTCATGGTCAACGGAAACGTGACGCTCAATGGAGCCGTGCTCGATGTCGCCAATGCTGGCGGCTTCGGCCCCGGTCTTTACCGTATCGTCGACTACACGGGCACACTCACCGAGAGCAACGGCGGACTCACTCTGGGCGCCGTTCCGCCCGCATCGACGCTGTCGATCCAAATGCTGACGGCCGACAAGCAGATCAATCTCATCAACACCACCGGCCTGACGCTGAACCTTTGGAACGCCAACGGCCAGGCCAGCGCCACCCACATGGGCGGCGGCGCTGGCAGTTGGTCGAACATGGCGCCGAATTGGACCGATGCGACGGGTGCGCTCACGGCGGCCATGCAGCCGCAGCCCGGTTTCGCCGTCTTCGGCGGCGAGGCAGGCACCGTAACGGTGGACGGCAGCGCCGGCGCAGTCCAGACGACCGGCATGCAGTTCGCGTCGGGCGGCTACGTGCTCACCGGCGACACGCTGACGCTGGTGGCCGACGCCGATCATCCGGCGCCGGTCGAAGTGCGCGTCGGCGATGGCAGCGCCGCAAGCAACGGTTATGTGTCGACCATCTCCAATGTGATCGCGGGCACCGATGGATTGCGCAAGACCGGCGCGGGCACGCTGGTGCTTTCCGGAACCAACATCTATTCGGGCGGCACTACCATCGAGGCCGGCACGCTTGCGCTCTCGGGAGCGGGCTCGATCGGACCGGGTTCGCTGCAGATCGATGCCGGCGTATTCGACATCAGTGGTATTGGCGCTCTCGACATGACGATCCACAATCTTAGCGGCTCCGGCGGCACTGTCCAACTGGGCACCAAGGCCTTGACGATTGTCCAGGACCAGGATGGCAGCTATGGCGGCATCCTTTCGGGCACCGGCACGTTCATCAAGACGGGTGCGACATTTTCCTATGATGGCGACGGTTCCGGCTTCACCGGCACCACTTCCGTGGCCGGCGGCACCCTCCTCATCGGATCGGACGACGTACATTCCGGGGCAAGGCTCGGCGGCAACCTTGATGTGACGAATGGTGCCGTGCTTGGCGGCCACGGGACGGTCGGCTCCGGGGCTGGCAGCGTGGTGACTGTTCAAAGTGGCGGCACACTGGCGCCAGGCGCCTCTATCGGCACACTAACGCTTGACGGGGATCTCGTCTTCAACGCTGGCGCCAGCTTGCAGGTCGAGGTCGACCCGGCCAGCAGTTCCAGCGATCTGGTTCACGTAACCGGCGCGGCGACCATCGGCGGCGGCTCTGTCGCCCATATTGGTGCCGACGGCGGCTACAAGCCGTCTTCGACCTATACGATCCTCACGGCCGACGGTGGCGTTTCGGGTCAGTTCGACAGCGTGACTTCGGACTTTGCCTTCCTTGATCCGTTCCTGGCCTATGATGGCGACGACGTGAATCTGACCCTAAATCGCAACAACGTTGCCTTCACCGACTTTGCCCAGACATTCAACCAGAAGAGCACGGCCGGCGTGCTCGAGACGCTCGGATCGCTGAGCGCGCTCTACCAGGCCGTCGTTGTTCTAGCCAATGACGACGAAACGGTACGCCAGATCTTCGACCAGTTGTCGGGCGATGGATATCCCAGTGCCAATGGCGTCCTGGTGGAGGATAGCCAGCACGTTGCCGAGGCCGTCAATGCGCGCATCCGTTCGGCCTTCGGCACGGTCGCGGCCAGCGATGCGCCTGTCATCGCCTATGGCGAGGTGGCGCAGGGAGGCAGCAAATCCAATGAAGCCATCCATGGCATGCTGTTGCCGGCCACCACGGATCGCGCCGCCGCCTGGGCAACCGCCTTCGGCTCATGGCGCGACAATGACGGCGATGGCAATGCTGCGCCGATCTCGTCTTCCACCGGCGGTTTCCTCACCGGCATCGACAGCGCCTTCGGCGATAAGTGGCGGGCAGGCGTCATCGCCGGCTTCAGCCATTCGAGCTTCAATGTCGATGATCGCGCGTCCTCGGGCGACAGCCAGAACTGGCATCTCGGCCTCTATGGCGGTGGCCAATGGGGCGCTTTTGGCCTTCGCGCCGGCGCGGCCTACACCTGGCACGACATCTCAATGGGCCGCCACGTCGCCTTCGCCGGCTTGGATAACAGTCTGAGCGCCGATTATGATGCCGCCACCGCACAGGCCTTTGGTGAGATCGCCTATGACCTGAAGGCCGGGCAGTTCGGTTTCGAACCATTCGCCGGACTTTCTTACGTGACACTCCACACCGATGGCTTCAGCGAGACAGGCGGTGCCGCGGCCCTGACGGCGTCCAGCACCAACACCGATGTGACGTTCACCACCCTCGGCCTTAGGGCATCCAGCAACTTCGATCTCGGCGGCACCACTGTCACGGCGCGCGGTACACTTGCCTGGCGCCATGCATTTGGCGACGTTACACCGATCTCCACCTTCGCCTTCGCTGGCTCCGACACGTTTGCCATCGCCGGCGCCCCGATCGCAAGGAATGCAGCGTTGATCGAGGCCGGCATCGACGTCGCACTCAGCCCCTATGCGAAGCTTGGCTTCGCCTATCAGGGCCAGTTCGCATCGGCCATGAAGCAAAACGGCTTCGATGCAAATCTGATGGTCAAGTTTTGAGGGACCTAAGGCGAGGCAGAGATCCATTCGCCTGCCTGCGGTAACAGGTCACTTTCTAGTAAGCAAGAAGCTGACCGTCAGCCCGCGGCCCATGACAACGAGCTCAGGTGACTGATCTAACATCGGAAGTGACGCCGGCTTTTTGTGACAAGTCGCCTCAGGCATGGGACGACATGACCGATTTGAAGGTCAGGGCGGCAACACTGGGGTTTCCCGCCTCGATAAAGGTCGCAGCAAGCGAATCTACTGGTGACCGCCCGACCAGGGCGCCACAGATGAAGGCAAAGGCGGCCGAGGTCGAAACGTTGACGGCTAGCCCCTGTTTGCAACGGCCGGCTCCACGGCGGTCAACGGGGCTTCCAAGCTCCAGGTGACCCCATGCGGGCCGTGCTCAAGCTTTCCCTGTCCCCCCACTGCCGCAGGTGCCACCCGCTTCAATACCACGGTTCCAAAGCCGCCCTGTCCGATGCTCTGAACTTCCGGCCCATCGGTTTCAGCCCAGGTGAGATGGAGGAGCCTCGAAGCACCGGACCCGGTAATGGTCCATATGACTGAGATCTGGCCCTTATCCGCTGAGAGGACGCCATATTTGGCCGAGTTGGTAGCCAGTTCATGGAAAGCGATCCCGAGATACTGCACCGCATTGGCATTGAGGACCAACAATGGGCCCGACATGGCGATAACGTCTCCCCGTGGGAATGGCTGGGCTTGCGCCGCCAAAAGGTCACTGATCGTGGCGCCCTTCCAGTCCGCCGCAACCAGCAGGTCGTGGGAGCGCGACAGCGCCATGATGCGCTCGCGCACCTGGTATTCAAATTGCTTTGGCGTTTCCGATCGCTTGTTGGTCTCACGGATCATCGACAGGATGACTGAATACTGGTTTTTCACCCGGTGATTGACCTCGCGCATCAGCATGTGGATGCGTTGCTCGCTTTCCCTCGCCAACGTGATGTCCCGGGCAATCTTCGACGCGCCGACGATTTGCCCGGCTGCGTTACGCACGGGCGATATCGCCAGCGAAACCGGACCCAGGCTGCCATCCCTGCGCTGCCGTGTGGTTTCGAACGGTTCGACGCGTTCGCCACGCCGAATGCGTTCGAGGATACGAGGTTCCTCGTCCTGGTGGTTATCCGGAATCAGCATCGTCACCGACTGACCGATCGCTTCGTCAGCGGTATAGCCGAACAGCCGTTCGGCGCCCTGGTTCCAGCTCTTGATGATGGTGTTGAGATCCTTGCTGACAATAGCGTCGAACGAGGATTCCACAATCGCTGACAGATGCTGCTTGGCCTCTTCGGCACGTTGGCGGTCCGTCAGGTCCAATAGCATGTTCACGGCACCTATCAGGGTGCCGTGCTCATCCCGCAGCGGCGTGGGATAGGGCAGGAACGGGAAAAAAGATCCGTCCGGTCGCTGCGCCACGGCCTCCTGGTTGCGGACCGGCCGGTTTTCGTTGAGAGCGATCGCCATTGGGCACTCGTCGTGGGGCAGTTCCTTGCCGTCGGCAGTGAACAGCTTGAACGTCACGCACCATTTGTCCTTGCCGACGTTAGGCTCCCGTCCTGCCAGCTCGGCAGCAGCGCGATTATAGTAAGTTATCGTACCGTCTTGATCAGTTGTGTAGATGGCGACCGGAAGGGCGTCGAGGATCTGGTGATAAGTATTGTCCTGTTGCCTCAGTTCGGTGCGGGCTCGCTCCAAGTCGGTCACATCGACTGTGAAGCATCTGGTGTTGATTAGCTTGCCGTCACGAAAATGGCCGCTCGAGGTGATTTCGACATGCTTGATGGCTCCGTCGCGGGCTCTCAGACGCGCCGGATACCTCGCGATCTTTTCGCCCCTGGTGAGGCGTTCCAGAATGTCCTCGATGACCGGCCGGTCGGGGTAGAAGTCGGCGATGTGCCGGCCGACATAGTCTTCTGCGGGATAACCGAGGAGGTCGAGCTCAGCTGTGTTGGCGTGCAGAATGATGCCATCCTCGCTCACCAGATGGAGAGCAACCGCGCCGTTCTCGAAAAAATCCTGATAATCAAAATTCGGACTGTCAGTGCCGGACATTTCCGGGTCTTTGAAGGCGACAACGTTCGCCTGCGGTAGTTCATTCATATTTCTGGCCCCGATATCAATTCAACCAGCTGTAACGTTGCTTGTGCCGGTATCGTTCCAAAGTCGCCGTTTTCGGGTGTTGCACGGCGGGCCGGCTTACCATTCTTACCGCACGCGACTTCATGCCAAGTCCTTGGTCGCTTACCACGAAACCTTGATCGCCCGGGCCAGAAGATGACCGGATAGCTGTGCTCGGCCGGCCGTGCGACTGGTTTAACGCAGGCGTTGCAGCAGCAGCCGCGCCTCACGGAATCGGTGCCGATCGGGCAAATCAGCTCCAGCCCGCTAAACTTGGTCGTCAAAGCCGCGTGCGCCGATCTGCTCTCCGCATTGAGCGAGCTCCGATTGCCACGACGCTCGTAACTCGTCTTACCGTGCCCGCCCTATTCGACTGGCCGGAGGGCTCTCGTGCCGGCGCCGAGCTATCCGGCGGACAAGGACGCCAGGGGCGCTCACAGCCCCAGTGCCGCAGCGACACGTTCCTGGAAATACTGCACTCCCCGCTCATGCCGCCCCGAGAGCGGGCCGGAGGTATAGGCCCCTGCGGCATAGTTGCGATGCGTATCGGCGCAGATGGCGTAGTCCTCGCGTACCACGGCCAGAGTGCCTTGCACAGATTTCGCCCTGCTCTCGGATGTTTCTGCAGCGATATCGGCAAAGAAGAAATGGTAATGCTGGTCTGTGTGATGCGGTGAGGTCGGATTGATCCGGCTAACGTTCATGCCGCCATCGAAAAGCGACAGCGTCCAGTTCGGCCACATCCAAAGCCATTTGCCGCGATAGAACAGACCGTCTTTCGGCGGTGCGGTCATCCGGACATAACCGGGATGGGCGGTGGTCTGGAAGGCTTCGAAGTCGATGGCAGCGTAGAACGAGGGATGTGTGCCAGGGATGTGGTAGCCTTCGACGAAATTGTCGGTGTAGATCTTCCAGTTCGCCGTAAAGCTGACGGTGGCCTGATCCGTGGCGGCATAGGTCTCCAACGGCTCGTCCCCCAGTTCGTCGGGCAGAGAGCCAAGTTGATCCAGAAGACTTTCCTTCGGGTCGAGTGCCGCGAAGAGCAGCCCGCGCCATTCCGACAAGTGCACCGTCTCCAGCGGCCAGTCTTCGGCGATGATCGCGGGATCCTTGCCATACCATGGGGCCTGCACCAGCCGTCCGGTGTCGGCAAAGGACCATTTGTGATAGGGGCAAACGATCAGCCCACATTTGCCCGCGCCATCGGCCAGAAGTTTCGCCCCCCGGTGGCGGCAGACGTTCTTAAATCCGCGCAAGGTCCCGTCCCGGCCCCGGATGGCGAAGATCGGCGTGCCGGCGATGTCGATGGCAAGGTATTGACCGGACGTCGCGACCGAGGCGACAGGCCCCATGAACTGCCAGGTGTGCGCGAAGATGCTGCACCGTTCCTGCTGCCAGATATCATCGCGTACATAAAGCGACGGGTCCAGGTTCAGGTATTGCACAGGCGGAGTGTCGAGTGGCAGCTGGTCGGGCCGCAAGGGGTCTGGCGTCATAGGCTAACCTCCAGTTGCGGCAATCCTGTCGTAAGCGGGGCGGCATCGCAAGAGAATTGGCTCTGCTGCGCACAGCCTGTAAGCCGGCGTGCAATTTTGCTCTAAAGCAGATTTGCTGGAGTGGCGGTCGTTTCCAATTCGCCGACCTAGTTGTCGACCGCGATCATCACGTGGGATGCTTAACCGCAGCACAGGTCCCAGGTCGACTTCGAGCCCAGTTCGTCGTCCCGCCTGGTGGACGGCGGGTATCAGAATAGTGCCGTTCGCTCGCGAACGACGGGGGATGGAGTCGTGAGCTGACGAGAGAAACTTTGCCCGAGGACGCCAAGCTAGAACGGCAGCTTACCGCGGAGCGTTCGGCACGCCGAATCCTGATGTTGGCTTAAGCGTATCTCAGACATTCAGTCTGACCAGACTTTTGCGAATGGCGTCTTTGCGCTTCGTCTCGGTCATGAGATATTAGCAGCCGCTTCCAAGAAGCAGACATCACAGTGACCGCGCCATAGCTCTCGATGCGCAACGATATCAGACTCTCCAACCCGCCATTGCCCACATGCATTTCCCAGGACGGCCATTGATCGCTCAGGCAGGAATTCCGGACCGGTCCGGATCACCCAGGTGAGATGGCGTCTGCCGGGTCGACGCTTGCGTCAGGCGGCGTATGTCAACTCGTTTTAGGCCGCAGTAACTTGGAGAGCCAAGGCGGACTGCTGGGGCAGGAAGAAGCTGGGTATTTCCACACTGGTGCGATCCGGTACTTAACATATTATGTGACCTTCAACTGGGGGTTATAGCGAATGAAAGATGAGACCGGCGTTCAGAAGTTGGTGCGCACACTGCGTGCCCGAGCACCCGACGACGCAGCTGAATTGCTGGCCAGAGAGTCTCCCGAGTTCATCCGCGACACACTAGAGCTGTTGCCAGAGGGGCACGCCCGCAAGGTGGCCGAGCATTTGCCATCGCATATGCGGCCCATCAGGCCCCCTGACGATGGCGAGGATTTCGCGATCCCCGAGTCGCTTGTCGAGGTAATGGACCCGATTTCCGCCAGCGTTCCTGTCGGGACGACGGTTGCTGCCTCGGTGGAAGCTGTCAGACGCGCCCAGGTGCCGACCGAACTCACTTATCTCTACGTCACGGACGAGGGCAGTAAACTGGTTGGCCTGGTGGTCCTGCGCGATCTGATGCTGAGCGAACCGGACGCCATTGTCGACCAGATCATGCTGCCCAAGCCGTTCGCTCTTCATGTCGGTCTCTCTTTGAGCAACGCCTGCAAGGCAGCGGTACGGCGTCACTACCCTGTCTATCCGGTGGTGGACGCGGAGAACCGGCTGCTCGGGCAGGTTCGCGGCTGGCGCTTGTTCGAGCAGCAAGTCATTGAGATTTCCGCTCAGTCTGGCCAGATGGTAGGTGTCCAGAAGGAGGAGCGCTCTTTCACGCCGCTGTTTTCAGCCTTCTTGAAGCGTCATCCGTGGCTGCAGTTGAACCTCCTGACGGCCTTCATGGCCGCATTCGTGGTCAGTTCGTTCACAGGAACCATCGAGAAGATCGTCACCCTGGCGGCATTCCTCCCGGTCTTGGCCGGGCAGAGCGGAAACACGGGCTGCCAAGCACTGGCTATGACGCTGCGTGGCCTTGCGCTGGGGGATGTGGACAAACGACCGAAGCTGCACTTGGTGGTGAGAGAGGGCGCGCTCGGGATCGCCAACGGCTTGCTTGTCGGCCTTCTTGCGGCTGCGGCGATGTGGTTCTACGCCTCGAGGCAACCGGAGTCGGCCGCCCAAGCGCCCATGTTAGCACTTGTGATCCTGCTTGCTATGTCCGGATCGTGCCTCATGTCTGGAATCTCCGGCGTGCTGATCCCGTTGGGCCTGCGCCGGGTCGGCGCCGACCCGGCGGTCGCTTCGGCGATCTTCCTCACCACCTTGACCGATATTGTAGGCATGGGCCTGATGCTGGGGCTGGCCACCATACTCGTGCTGTAGCGAGGTACGTTCCTGGGAAATTGGGGCAACAAGCTGATCTCGTCGCGTTCAGCGAATTGCGAGAGCCAGGCCGCATCGCGCACGCATCGTGAGAAGCACCCTCCGGCAGCTCTCTGACCCCTTGCGCAACGCGCCGGAAGACCTTTGGATAGGCCGTGGATGACCTTGAAGCCTATTCAGTGACCAGAACACGCGCAGAATCGCGCAAGCAATATTAACCTCGTCGGTTTGCGATCCGCCACTCAGGATCTGGTTGTTTGCTACTGGTGCCGAATCCTTCAATTACGTCCAGCAACTCCAAGCAGACGTTTTTGCGACCAGCGCAGCCAAAAATAGGAATAAGCCTGTTAGCTTGTTGCGCAGCTGCAACAGCTGCTGAGGCTCGCATGATCTGGTGGCAGTTCAGTCGCCTTTTTTCTTGTAGTCATGCGATTCCTTCGCACTAGTCCGGCCGGGGTGGGTTCTCGGCATGCAATCTTCGTCTCGCACGATTTTCGGCTTCGCCGCAGCGCTGCTTTTTAGCGGGGTATTGCCGGCCGGCGCACAAGGTCTTTTTACGGCCTATGACGATGCGTTTTCGGCCCGCATCGCCAGTCCGGCCGACAATGGAACGCTCGCCCAATTCGTCACGGTTGCGGTCAACGCGGGCCAATACGATCAGGCGATCTCCTCAATCGAGCAGTATCTGATCCAATACCCCCGCGATGCGCGCGCCCGGCTTGCCGCCAGCCGGTTGTACTATCATGTCGGCTCCTATGAATTGGCCCGGCGGCAGGTGCAGTACGGCATCGAAGTCGGCGGTCTGACCGCGGGTGAGCAGCAGGAAGCTGTTCGCCTCCTCGGCCGGATCGATCGTGCGTTGCGTGGCGTCACCTGGGAACTCGCCCTGACCGGCGGCGTATTCAGCGCATTCACCAATTTTGCGCCGGGCGGGGCGCAGGACGAGGAAAGCTTCGTCTCGCCCTACGGGCGGGCGGAAGGCTTTGTCCGGTGGGACCTCGGCACGCCAAGTGCCGACGCGCTGGTGCTTTCAGGGTCGTTGACGGCGACAGAGCGTTTTTTCACGGAAGACCTGTCGGTTCCGGGTAGCGATAAGACTTTTGTCCACGGCAACGCAGCGATTACCTGGGACAAGGGGCTGCCCAATAGTGGGATCGATTCGCTTCGCCTGCTGCTCTCCGCGTTTACCGTTACAGACCGTTTCGACAGCGATATTCAGGAAACCGGCATTGGCCTTGGTGGACGTTTCCTCGTTCGACCGACGGTCGAAACGACGCTCTTCGCCGGTGGCGGCTACATCGATCTAAGCGCCTCGCAAGGCATTTTCGCCGACAGCAGGGTCTTCTATGAGGCAGGCGGCAGCTACCGCTTCCGCAATGGCCAGGCGCTCGGACTGCGCTTTGTCGGCTCGAACGACTTCGCTTCCGGATCTGGAGAAATCGGCCGCAGCTACTCAGGCGAGGTCCGCTATGGCGGCCTGTTGATGAACGTACCGGATCTTTTCGCATGGTCACACCAGATCGCCTTCTCGGCCGGCCACAGCGACATTCCCGATCTCTCGGTCGGCATCGGCACAAATATTAAGAGCGACTTCTGGCGCATTGCCTCGGAAAGCGATTTTCAGCTGACTGAAGCCCAGAAGATCAGCGTTGATCTCGCCTATCGAGAAACCACTTTCGCCATCGCCAACCGCGACCGAAAATCGTTCGAAATGCTCATGAGCTATACGTTGACGCTCAATTGAAAGAGGCCTCGATGAGGTACCGTCAGATCGCTCTTTTTATCGCCTGCCTTGCTTTCACGGTACCATCCGCCGCTGAGACAGTCGGGTCGATGACAGCCTATCAGACCAACATCGTCCGCAACAACGGTGGGACAATGAACGTTGGTGCTGGCGTCGAACTCGGCGACCAGTTGCGCAGTGACCCCACCGGTCTTGGAATGCTGGTGTTCCGGGATGAATCGAGCGCCAAGATTGGTCCGAACACCAGCCTGACAATCGATGAATTCGTCTACAATCCGGGCTCCGGTTCCGGAAAGATCGATATCGGGATGAACAGCGGCCTGGCACGTTTTTATGGCGGCCAAGTTTCTAAAGGGGGCGTCATGCAGGTTGCGACGCCGCACATGGTGCTCGGGGCGAGAGGCGGCATCATCGAAGTGCTGGTGGCAGCCGGCCAGACTGTCGGCATATTGCGCGCCGGCCGCATGACCTGCACGATCAATGGCAAACGGCTGGTCATCACAAATCCGGGCTACGCCTGCACGTCGGCAGATGGCAAGCTGCTGACCGGCTACGGTGGCATCGACACCTTCCCGATATTGGACAGTATTGACCGGATAGCGGGCACCGGCCTGCCAGGGGCACCGGGTCCTGGGTTGGACGTAAGCGCAATTTGTGCATCGGCACTCGGCGGCTCGCTCGAAGTCTGCGGGTCCACGGACGGCGCATTGCCAGGAGTGGTCTTGGAATTCCCTGACAGCCCAATGCCACCTGCGGGCAGCGGGGGGCGGAGGGGCGAGTGTGAGGGTGAGCGTTGCTGTTACTACTGCGATTAGACTGGCCCCACGATGAGCCGCTTGGTCGGTAGTCCCTGGGCTGATTGGCGGCAAGCTGGCAGGCGCAAAATATCCGGCCTTGTGGTCGTGCTCCTGCTGCTCGCTTGCCATTTGGCTTTTGACGCACCGTTGTCGCGTCTGCGTGAGCGGACGTACGACTTCTACCAGTTTCTCGCCCCACGCCAGACGACGAGCAATCCTGTCGTGATCGTCTCGATAGATGACGCCAGCCTCAAGGCACATGGGCGATGGCCCTGGAATCGTGGCCTCTTGGCCGATCTGGTCGATGGCATCACCGAATCCGGCGCGGCGGTGGTCGGGCTTGCGCTGGTACTCCCCGAGGCCGACAACTCGCCTGAGGGCATCGCCGGAGACAAGCACTTAGCAGCGGCGCTGGCCAAAAATCGAACGGCTCTTGCCGTCAGCCTAGGCAATGAGGCGACAGTTTCCGAAGCAGAACCCAAAGCCGGCTGGTCGATCGTCGGGCAAGTACCCGATACACTTCCCGGCTTCACCGGCTTGACCGGCTCGCTTGCCGAATTCTCGAACACTGCCGCGGGCCTCGGCGTGATTCGCACCTTGCCTGATCCCGACGGCGTACTGCGCCATGTGCCGCTGCTCTGGCTTCGCAACACCGCTCAAGGCGTGCAGTTGTGGCCGTCCTTCGCACTCGAGCTCCTGCGCCTTTACGCTGGACAGGACGGGTACATAGCCCGGATGAATGCAGCCGGGTTCGACGCACTCAGGATGGCCGGCGCCATTGTGCCGCTCGAGCCGGAGGGGAGCATCCGCCTCTGGCAAACCGCCACCGATGCGCCCCGCCTGTCTGCCAGCACTATCCTCTCGGGCCATGGCGATCCGCGGCTGCGCGACGCCATCGCCATTGTCGACCTGTCGGCTGTGGGACTGACGCAGTACCTGCCCACGCCAAGGAGTCCAGCACGATCAGGAGCGGACATCCACGCCGATGCGGTTGGCCAGATGCTTGCCGGGCGCTACCTGGCCGAGCCAACGCACGCGCGTATGCTTGAGCGGCTCTGGTTTCTCCTCAGTGCCGTCGTTTTCATCGGGCTGTCCGGAGTGCTCGCCGGGCGTGTCGTGCTTGGCGCCCTCGCACTGGCGCTGCTGGTCGTCACGCCGTTTGTGTTCGGCGCTCTCGAGTACAGCATGCAGGGTGCACTCTATGACCCGCTGCAGCCGGCGCTTGCAACGATCATGGTTGCGGGCTTCGAAGGCTATGTCCTCTACAGGCGCAGCGAGCAGCGCCGGTCCACCTTGGCGCGACAGTTCTCCCAATATCTGTCGCCCTCCGTGGTGCAGCGCCTCGCAAGCTCGGACACCGAGGCAATCCTGTCTGGCGAGAAGCGCGAGATCACAATCCTGATCAGCGACATACGCGGCTTCACGACGATGAGCGAACAGCTCGATACCCATGAGATCGCCAAGGTAGTCAACCATTTCCTTGGTATTGCGACCGATGAGATACTCAAGCGCGACGGCACCATCGACAAGTTCATGGGCGATGCGGTGCTGGCCTTCTGGAACGCGCCGCTTGATCAACCCGATCATCGCGAGCGTGCGCTCGACGCGGGTCTTGCCCTGATCGAGCGGGTGAAGCGCGAAGATGCCGCCTTCACTGCGGATGGCCATCGCTCGATCGAAATCGGCGTCGCCATCGAGACCGGCATCTGCTCGGTAGGCAATTTCGGCTCCGAACGACGCTTCGATTACACCGCAATCGGCTCCCCGGTGAACCGCGTGGCACGTCTCGAGTCCACGACCAAGAAGCTGGGCATCCCCCTGGTGCTCGGACCCGGCTTTGCGGCAGGAGCATCGATGCCGGTCGTCCAGGCGGGCGCCTTTGAGCTCCAGGGTTTCAAGGGCGAGGTGCCGGTTTTCACTGTTCCGGAGATGCAAGCTGCTCACCAAGGTGTGAGCCGCGAAGTAGAGATCCAGCAATCTGGCGCCCCTGGCGCGGTGGTTGGTTCGCCGCCATCCGTGCAAATGACACCGCCTGATGTTGCGCCCCGAACCCGAAGCACACGCTGACCGGATTCAGCCGATCGCAGTGGTGCCGTCCTGCATCGTGAACTAAGACCGCTGGGGAGGCCTAGGTGCCATCAGGCGGCATCCGGCCTGCGCAGTCGTTGTTTTTGACGGCGGTCGTCTCGCACGCCTGCAGGATTAGGCCAATTTGGGCGGCCGCAAAATACCGGAGCTGAAAGTAGTCCATCTATTCCTGAAAGCTGCCATTCTAGTTGCGGCCCCACGCTCATCAACCGTCTGCCGGCGCGCAGCGGTCCAACAGAACACCGGCCGACCTGTTCAGTTCGAGTTGATGAGCGACGCACGCTCCAGCCTTCTCGCATGGCTGGAGCGACGCGGTAGAAGATGCCCTGGAACTGCTGAGGCTACGGAAACCTACAGATGCGGCTCCATTTCCGAGTGGAGCCGCGTATGCTAAGCGCCTTTGTTTCGGTCGTTGAGGCGAACTCCTGCGATCCCATATGTGGACATAGTTGCTGAAGACGCCGTGGCGCTGTGAACCAGACTCGCGTGGGAGTGAGGTTGCAAAACGCCTCCTCCGGGTGACAACTCCCCGCAGAGAGCCGCTTCTTCAGACAGGCTCCGACCAGGCCGCAGGATAGGCGAGGCAGCCCCAGAATTTGGAGACCAGAATATGGCAAGCGGGGAGCAGCAAGACAAATCAGCGGCGGAAAAGGCAGTATGGCCGCTTCTCTTTCTAACGGCGGCGCTGCAGGCGTATCTGGGTCTGTCGTTGGTAGCCTATGTGTTCATGGGCGTGTCAAACCCGGGCTCCGGGATTGCCGGATGGACAGCGGCCATGACAGGCGGGCTCCAGACGATTGCGGCCATGGCGGCCTTTGTGCTGGCTGTTCGAGGCGATCTTCGCGGCACTAACCTGGCGTTAGCCGGCAGCATCATGCTGGGCTGGTTTTCGATGCTGCCTTCGGTCGCTGAGCAAGGGCTCGATTTTGGCGGTGACGACTGGGGTACCCCGGTCTATTTCGTGGTCTCCCCCATCATCGCGATCGTTACGGCAACGCTAGCTTGGCGCAACCTATACCTGGTCCCGGCAGCTTTCATCGTAACCGCACCGACCTTCATCGGCATTTTGGTCGTCATCGTCTTCGGAATCGCCATCGCTTTATACGGCTTCTGAATGCGTGGCAGGTTCGAGGCTCGAAGTCGCAAGGATTGGCTTCGGCCCGTGAATCCGAGGCGTATCGAAGGTCCGGCTTCGAGTCGCATCCGGCCCGCTGCAGCATTTTCCACTTTGAGGCGAAATCATTCTCAACTATGGTCTGCCAGACTTAAGGCATGGGGGATTGCCGATGGTTTTATCACGCAGGGGAGTCGTCATCGGCGGCCTGGCGCTGGTCGCGGTCGGTGCAACCGGCAATATTGTTCTAGCCGCGAAGGCAAAATCCTTTTTCGCCGGTGACGCCAGCGACAACAATTTTGTCTATCGCAAGACCAACTTCGCCAAGATCGACAAGCGATGGCATCGCCAGATCGTGAAGTATTTCAGCAGCGAGCCGGTCGGCACCGTCGTGGTCGATACCCGCCACCACTTCCTCTACCTCATCATGGAAAACAAGACCGCCATCCGCTACGGCGTCGGCGTAGGCAAGGACGGCTTCAAATGGTACGGCCGCGCGACGATCGACCGCCGCGCGCTGTGGCCGCGATGGGTCCCGCCCCCCGAAATGCGTAAGCGCAAGCCGGACCTACCGCCGATGGTCGCAGGCGGCGCGTCCAACAATCCGCTCGGGCCGCGCGCGCTCTATCTGTACCGCGACGGCGCCGACATCGGCTACCGCCTGCATGGCACCCTGGAGCCATGGAGCATCGGCACCGACGCTTCCAGCGGCTGCATCCGCATGTTCCCGGAAGACATCATCGACCTCTACCAGCGGTGCCCGATCGGCACCGCGGTGGAGGTGCTGCCGCACATCGCCGACCAGGCGCCCGCTTCCACAACTGTCGAATGATTGGCGCCTGATGAACCGCACGATTGAAAACACGCGCCGGCTGCTCGCTGCCAGCCTGCTGGTGTTTGTCGCATCCTGCTCGACCAGCAACACGCTGGCCCCTTTCACGCCAGACGTCACCAACGCCGAGATTGCCGGCTTCCAGAACGTGCAGCCGGGCAGCGAGGAGGATTTTATCCTCAATGTCGGCCGCCGCACCTATTTCACGCAAGGTTCGGTTGCGCTCGATTCTGTCGCCAAGGCCACCCTCGACACCCAGATCGCCTGGTTAGCAAAGCATCCGCGCTGGCTGCTCAAGCTGCAGGGTTTCGCCGACGATCCCGGCGCAAGTGAAACGGCGCTGTCGCAGCAGCGCGCCGATGCGGTGATGGACTACCTCGCCGCCGGCGGCATAGACCGCAACCGCATGTGGGCCAAGGGCTACGGCAAGGACAGGCTCGTCCGCGACTGCCCCGACGCCGCCTGCAGGTCGCAGAACCGCCGCGTTGTGTCTAATTTGCGCGATGAGAGGGACGAGTCGTAGGTGGCAGCAGTTTTGCTTGTCATCGGAGGCCGTAGGCAGCTTTGTCCCCGTAAAGCAGACATGCCGGCGATAGCACTTGCCGCAGGACTGACCAAAGCGAGAAGTCGCATCGCCCAGTTTGGCATCTCAAATCGCGGGGCTTTTGCTCCATGAGCACCCAGCCGCGACCTGAGCACCCGGGCTATTCCTATATGCTCATTGTTTCACCCGCTATTGCAACGAACCGCTCGCCATTTGCTGCAGGATCGGTCATAGCGCGAATGTGTAGATCGGCGACGTCGCGGACGTCCACGATCCCGTAGGAAAGCTTCGGAGCTAACGGCAGATTTCCGTCCAGCATACCTTGGATGAGTGAAATTGACGGAGAATAGTCGGGGCACATGACCGG
>NZ_RZTB01000112.1:0-18972 GCF_003997735.1 Mesorhizobium sp. M7A.F.Ca.MR.148.00.0.0
GCCAGCACCTTGGTTTCATCGCTCGTCCTTGCCGACACATGCGCAAGGCCGGCCAACTCGCAAAGCCCCTTGATGGGCTGGAAGATTGGCCGGTGTGATCCTTCCGCGACAGGTTCCCCTGATGAAGCGAGCACGCCGAAAGGCCCAGTGAAGCTGGAAAGTGTCAACATCTCCAGTCCGACCGGTGCGACACGCGCGGCATAGCCGATCGTCCATGCAGCAGCGAACCGACCGGTGTGGCGAGGATCGCTGTCGGCCATGGCAACGCGCTGTCCCTCGGGATTGGGCTTGGTCGCGCTGCCATAGGGGTTCTGGCGCATGGCAATCGTCGACGGGCCGATCCGATAGGGCTTTGCCCCGAAGATCGCCCGCGCCGATCGGGTGATGAAAGGCAGCGCCTCCAGCGATTGCATGATGCTGAGATCGTCGGCGGCATGCACGATCGGGCAAGTACAATGGGTGATGAAATCGAGCTGGTCCGCCGGCACGCGCTTGCGGTTGAGTTCGGTGAAGTAGCTGAACATGCCGCCGCCGAGGCGGATATCCGGAAAGGCGCGCCGCGCGGCCGCGTAAACGTCTTCGAGCGGCGGACAGTCCGGCCACGTGCTGCCCGGCGGTGTCGACTGCCGGTCGACCGAAGGCGACACGGCGATGGCCGAGAGTTTTAGCCCGGCCTGGCGCACCAGGTCGGCGACACCTGACATCTCGGCGTCAAGATCGCCGGCGCACACAACGACGCATTCGAGGGTCGTTTCGGCTGCGTAGGCAGTTGCCAGTCGGGCGAAAGCGCGCAAGGCGTCGAGCCCGTGGCCGCGCGTCGGATCGTAGTGAAAGATCAGCTGTTGTGGGCCGAGTGTCGCCAGCGTGGAGAGGTTCGCCAGCGCCGTCTCGACATCTTCGGGATAGATGATCACGCCGACATCCGGCAGTCTCGGTCCGGTCTCGCCGAGTTCGACGCGGACCGCTTCGCTGGCCACGGCGGCAGCCGGCGCTTCGCCTTCACCAGTGATGCGCAGGCTGATCGTCTGGCGCAGGGTCTGGCCGGCAGGCAGCACATAGGGCCAGGGCAGCGCCAGTGGCCGCACATAGGTCTTGTAGGAGGCGTCCGACCAGTTGCGCTGGTCCTCCATTTCGAAAGTATCGCCTTCCATCCGGCATTCGGCGGTGATGCCAGGCCGAACCTCATGGGTGATGGCGCGGATATCCTTGAAAGGCTGCCAGGGGTCTATCAGTTCGGGAAGCTTTGTCGCCTCCACGCTGCCGTCCGTATGCTCGACCTTGACCGGGCTGCCGGCGAGGTCGGCGATCGGGTGAAGGATGCAGAAGCCGCAGCGGTTGGTTTCGAAATCGCTCTCGGGAAGGGCGCTGACCTCGAAGACCAGACGGCCATCGGCGGAGCCTTTGATGGTGGCGCGGAAGCCGAGCCGGGTTCCATCGGGGGCCAGGCAGCTTGCCGAATAGCTGACCGAAAAAGCGTCGGCAGCCTGGTCGATGATCAGGTCCGTCAAATTTGGCTCATAGGTGCCCCAGTCGCGGTCACGCACGATATAGGCGACGGCGCGCAGCACTTCGGTGCCGCCATGGCTGATGGTGCGTAGATTGCCGTTGACGAAGTCGGCGCTAAGCGCGCCCGCGCGCAGCCTGACCGGCTCGGCTTCGACCGTACGCGTGCCGTAGAGCAGGAAGGCGTCGTCGGTCATTTCAGCAAGGCGTCGAGTTGCACCGTTTGCCGGCTCGCGGCACCGGCGTAAGCCGCCTCGACCAGCGCGAACGTCTCGAGATTGTCCGCTCCCGAGGTCGCCGGTTCGATCCTCTTTGCCAGGCAGTCTACCCAGTGCTGCTGGATGGCGACAACGCTTTCCTGGATGTTGTGCCAGGGACGCGACGCCCATGGCAGCAGCGGCGGCGAGACGTCGGTGACGACCGTGCCGTTCTTGCCGGTGACGGTCAGCCGGTATCCCTGCGCCAAGCGGATCGTGCCGTCGCTGCCATCGATCTCGATCAGCGTCTCGGGAAACGGCTCGGTCGCAAGCTTCGTCGCGTAGCTGCAGTCGACCACGGAGGTCGCGCCGCTCTTGTGGTCCATCAGCATGGTCGCCACATCCTCGCCCGCGATACTAGGATTGATGCGGGCGGTTCGCGTCGTGATGGTCGAGACGTCGCCGAGCAGGAAACGGGCGATGTCGAGGACATGGATGCCGAGGTCCTCGATGATGAAACGCTTTCCCGTCGCCAGATAGGGTTGGCCGGAAAACACGTCATAGGCGGAGCGGAAGGAGATGCGCCCGAAGAAAGACGTGCCGATCTCGCCGCTGTCGAGCACGGCGCGCACCGCCTGGATCGGCGACTGCCAGCGAAAATTCTCATGCACCATCAGCGGCACGCCTGCTTGTGCGCATGCCCGGACCATGGCCTTGGCGTCGGCCAGCGTCGGCGCGAATGGCTTTTGGCAGATCACCGGAACGCGATGAGCGGCCGCCATTTCGACAAGCGGACGATGGCTGGGCGCGGTGGTGGCGATATCGACGAAGTCGAGGCTTTCGCCGGCAAAAAGTTCCGCCGCATCGGTATAGCGCTTCGCAATGCCGAATTGGTCGCCGACGATCTTGAGCCGTTCCGGATCACGGTCGCAGATGGCGACGATCGAGGCGCCCGCAATGCCGCGCCAGGCGTGCATCTGGTTGACGGCAAAGAAGCCGCAGCCGATCAGCGCTCCACGCAACTCCGCCATGCTCAACCCGCCTTCGCCATCTGCATCAAGGTGACGCGCTGTTGAAGCCGGCGTTGTGCCTGGTCGACGACAACGGCGACGATGATGACGAGACCCTTGATCACCATCTGCCAAAACGAACTCACGCCCATCATCACCAACCCGTCCGAAAGAATGCCGATGACGAAGGCGCCGACGATGGTGCCGCCGATCGTGCCGCGCCCGCCCGACATCGAGGTACCGCCAAGCACCGCCGCCGCAATGGCGTTGAGCTCGAAACTTTCGCCTGTCGCCGGATGCGAAGCCATCAGCTCGGACGAGATGATCAGGCCGACGATCGCCGCGCAGAAACCGGAGAACATATAGACGAACATCTTCACCATGTTGACACGGACGCCCGAAATCCGCGACGCCCGTTCATTGCCGCCGACCGCGAAGATGTGGCGGCCGAGTGGCGTGTATTTGGCGAGATAGGCGGCTCCCAGCGCAACGACGATCAGGATCCAGATCGCCACCGGCAGGCCGAGCAGCCGGCCGGCGCCGAGGAAACCGAAGCCGGTGGTTCCCAGTTCCGGTTTGCCGACCAGGTTGGGGAAGGTGCGGCCGTCCGACGACAGCAGCGCCAGGCCGCGCGCGACGTAGAGCACGCCGAGCGTGGCGATGAACGGTGCAACGTTCAGCCTGGTGATCAGCAATCCGTTGACGGCGCCGATCAATATGCCGACGGCAAGCGTGATCAGCGCGATCTCGAAGACGTTGAAATAGATGGTGTAGCCGATCTGCAGGTCGATGCCGTTGAGCACGAGATAGCCGGCCACCATACCGCACAGGCCGACGATCGAGCCGACCGAAAGGTCGATGCCGCCAGTGATGATGACGAAGGTCATGCCCATCGCCAGGAATGCGTTCAGCGCCACGTGCTTCGACATCAGGATCAGATTGGCGGTCGACAGGAAATTCGGCGCCGCGATCGAGAAGAAGATCAGCACGGCGATCAGCGCGATGAACGTCCGAAGCTTCATCACGGTCAGCAGCACCGAGCCGCCGGAAGTGGAGGGAGCGGCCGCTTTGGCTGGGATGTCAGTCATGGGCGGTGCTCTCCGTGCGTGGGGTCGGTCCGTGGCCAAGCGCGGATGCAGCCACGAGTGCCGCCTCCGTCGCTTCGGCGCGATCGAACATGCCGGTCAGTTTTCCGTTGCTCATCACCGCGATGCGGTCGGACAGCGCCATCACCTCGTCGAGGTCGGAGGTGGCGAACAAAATCCCCAAACCGTCGCGGGACAGTTTGCGCATGGTGCGGAAGACGTCGGCCTTGGCGCCGACATCGATGCCTCGGCTGGGCTCGTCCATCAGCAGCACCTTGGGTTCGGTGAGCAGCGCCTTGCCGATCACCACTTTCTGCTGGTTGCCGCCCGACAGCGACGACACCTCCTGCGCAGGGTCGGCGACCTTGATCGCCAGCTCCCGCACCATCTGCGTCACCGCCTGCCTTTCGTCGGCGCCACGGATATGGAACAGGCGGGCAAATCGCAACAGGCTGGCCAGCGTCAAATTGCTGGCGACCGAGAGGATCGAGACCAGCCCTTCGCGCTGACGGTCTTCGGGGATCAATGCCAGGCCACGCCGGATGCGCCGCGTCGTATCGCGCTCCTTGACCTTTATACCGCCAATGAAGATCTCGCCCGTCGAATGGCCGTGACGGCCCATGATGCAGTCGAACAGCTCGCTGCGCCCGGCGCCCATCAGGCCGTAAATGCCGAGGATCTCGCCGGCACGCAGCGACAACGAGACATGGTCGACGGCAAGTCCGCCGGTGGCGCGGGGCAGGCAGATCTCCTCGGCACGAAAAATCTCTTCTCCCGGAAGATGGCCGTCGGCCTTGGCGAAGTCCTTGGCGTCGGAGCCGATCATCTGGCGAACGATCCATTGCGTGTCGACGTTCTTCATCTCTTCCTGGCCGGTGATGCGGCCGTCACGCAGCACGGTGATGTAGTCGCCGATGCGGATCAGCTCTTCGAGCCGGTGCGAGATATAAACGATCGCCACGCCGCGTGCCTTGAGGTCGGCGATCACCTTGAACAGGATCTCGACTTCCGCAGCGCTCAGCGCCGAGGTCGGCTCGTCCATGATCAGGATGCGCGCGTCGAGCGAGACCGCCTTGGCGATCTCGACCAGCTGCTGCTGACCGATGCGCAGATCCTCAACCAGCATGTCTGGCCGTATGCCGGCTTGCAGGCGTTCCAGAAATTCCGCAGCGCGGTTTTCCTGTTGCTCGCGGTCGATCTTGCCGAAGCGGTTGGTGATCTCCCGGGTGGCGAAAATATTCTCGGCGACGCTCAGATTGCCGAACAGGTTCAGCTCCTGGAACACCATGCCGATGCCGCGGTTCACCGCGTCCGCGGACGAGGAGAAGGAAACCTCTTCACCTTCCAGCAGGATGCGGCCGGCGGTCGGCCGTTCGACACCGGCGATGATCTTCATCAGCGTCGACTTGCCGGCGCCGTTTTCACCGACCAGCACGTTGACCGCGCCCTTGCGCACCTCGAAATTGGCGCGCTTGACCGCAACGGTGCCGGAATAGACCTTGGAGACGTCCTCGAGCTTCAGGATGATTTCGCGCTCAGCTGTCGCGCTCATGGCTTCGGCCCGATCTCTGCCTCCGCCGCCGTCACCAGCGGCAGGTCCTGGCCGCTCCCCAGCGTATAGGCGCCGAGCACCTTGGCGCTGCGGCCTTGCAGCGCATCGCGTGGCAGCTTGGAGAGCACCGTCTTGTCGGCATAAGCGTTGAACGCCTTGCCGAACTGGGCGAAGTCGATCTGGTTGGTGAAGTCGTTGAACTGGATGAAGTCCAGGCTGTCGCGCAGCGCGGTACCGCGCACCGCCGGTCCGATCTGCACTCGTGCATCGGCTTTGCCGTCGCCGTCGACATCGACGTCGACGGTTGCTGCCCGCGACTGCGTGTTGGCCGCGACGATCTTGCCTTCCAGGCGAACCGCGAAAGTCCAAGGCGAATTCGCCTGCTTGTTCGGATTGCCGTATTTGGCGCCGGCAGCCGATGGATCGGTTGTCGCCAGGGTGTGAACCTGCGCAAACGGTCCGGCTTTCTGCTGGAGATAGGGCACGACCTTTGCCGCCCATGTCTCTTCGACCATCTTGTCTGGATTGAAGGCGGGAGCGTTGTCTCCGGCTTCCGATTTCGTAGGCAGGATCTTGCAGGCGGTCAGGCTGATGCCGACCATTACGGTAAGGGTCGGCCAGTTCGGCTTGGTGTTCAGCATGGCGGCCTGTCGTTCAGCATCGTGGGCGGCCCACGGAAAATGGCGGCGAGGGGCGAAAACCGATGTTCGCCCCTCGCTATTGAAATCACGCTGGCTCAGTTCGTCAGCGCGAAGGTCTCCAGCTTGGCGGCATTGTCGCCATTGATCAGAACGCAGTCCATCAACTGCTTTTCCTTGGCCGGCGACTTCTTGTTCTTGATGAAGTCGTTGGCCTGCTCGACCGCCATCTGCGCCTGCGCGAAGGCCGGCTGCAGCACGGTTGCCTTGATACCGCCCGACGCGATGGAGTCCCGTACGTCGTTCGATCCGTCGAAGCCGACGACGATGACGTCCTTGCGGTTCGCCGCGGCAAGTGCCGCATAGGCGCCCATCGCCATCGTATCGTTGCCGGAGATCACGCCCTTGATGTCGGGGTTGGCCTGCAGGATCGATTCCATCTTGGAATAGGCTTCCGTCTGGCTCCAGTTGGCCGACTGCTGGGCAACCATCTTCAGGTCCGGATAGTCATCGATGACGTCGTGATAACCCTTGGAACGAATGCCGGCATTGGTGTCGGATTCCTTGCCGACCAGTTCGACGAAATTGCCCTTCTCGCCCATCAGCTTGACGAATTCCTGCGCGCCGAGCTGGGCGCCCTGGTAGTTGTTGGAGACGATCTGCGCCACGGCCACGCCGGTGGCGTTGATCTCGCGGTCGATCAGGAAGGACGGAATGCCCGCATCCTTGGCCTTCTGCACGGCGGCGACGGTGGCGTCCGCGCCGGCATTGTCGAGGATGATCGCCTTGGCACCGCGGCCGATCGCGGTGTCGATCAGCTCGGACTGCTTGTTGGCGTCGTCGTCATGGACCAGCACCAGCGCCTCATAGCCGAGTTCCTTGGCCTTGGCTTCCGCGCCGACGGCTTCCGCCTTGAAGAACGGATTGTCGTGTGAGGGCGTGATAATGGCGATGAGATCCGCCGCATAGGCGGGCACTGCCGTGCCAAGCGCCAGCATGCCGGCGAAAGCCGCAAGCGTCATTCTGCGTGTGAGTTTCATGAAGTCCTCCCGTTTGAAAAATTGCCTTGATCGGCCAATGGCTTTGTCTGCATCCGAATTCGTCAGGCAGCCCGGGCCGCGGATCGCTTGGGTCGAAAACCGTTGCCGGCTTACCCAGGACGGATCGTTGCTCCCCAGCCATCCTCCACTTGCCCAGGCATCGTGCTCCCTGCGAAACCTTGTCGATCCGAGCCATGAACAGCTAAGCCAACTGGTATGATGAGTCAACCACAAATTCAGGTGACATGTACTTGATGAGCTACCAAAACCGAGGATCGGCAATGGCATGCCGGGCCTTCGAGGTGCTGCGTCAAGCACCTGTCTTCTCTCAGGTGATCCGCTGAATGCTGGCGGCGATCTCTTCCGGTTCGAACACGCGCTTCCAGTCGTCACGCATCAGCACCGGCTTGCCGAATTCGATCGCCTTGTTGCAGGCATCCGAGAAAACGCCCTTGGTCTCGCCGAAAATGACGGCGCCGAGCACGTTCATATGGCCGAGCAGGAAGTCGAGTGCCGCCTGCTGGTCGACGCCGCGCGCCACGACCTCGTCGACGGCTTCTTTCATGACCACCAGCAACGAGGCGCACACCGTCTCCGAAAGGCCAGGCTCGAGCAGCGCCATCTGTTCGACGCTGACGCGGTGCGAACGCATCACCGGCGCCCATATGATCTTCGCGATCGCCTCGCCCTTGGCGTAGTCCTCTTCCGGGCCCTGCATCAGGGCGCTGACCATGTGCTGCTTGGCCTTCACGCCGCCGAAATAGTCCTTCTTGGCTGCCATGTCGGTCTCGTCATTGAAGATCGGCGGATGGCAGGGGTGAGTGACGAAATAGGTGAGGTCAGGCCGCTTCGGCAGATGGCCGGCGAAAGGTGCCGCCGCGTCGAGCACCACCACCATCGTGCCTGGCGCCAGCTTGCTCTCGATGCTGGCCGCGACCTTGCCGATATGCGTGTCGGGGACGGCCAGGATCACCACATCGGCGTCCTTGAGCGCCTCGTCGGCACTGACCGTATCGAAACCCAGTCCGGTCTTCAGCCGTTCGCGGCCGGCATCGCTGACCTCGACATGGCGTATCGTGTAGGGCGACCCGCGAAAATTGGTCGACAGGCGGTAGCCCATTTTCCCGCCAGCCCCGAACAGCGCAATCGTTGTCATCTGGTCACCACTCCTGTTCTTCGCCGACGGCATCGCGCGTCGTCAACTGATCAACTGGTATAATCACGCTACCAGATTTTGGCAATCCGATAATGACCATGCGATGCGTTCGCCGCGTCATCGGCTGCCGCCGGTAAGCTCCAGCACGAGAATCATGGATGGCGCGCTCGGGATATGATCTCTAGATCACCAGAAGAAGCCCGCGCTTGCCCGCTGAGTGCGCATGAGCGCTGCTCTGCCATCCCCAGAAATAGGAGGCATGTGATAGGGGTCGGAGGCCGGGCCGGGCGCTACTTCAAAAGATCGACCAGCATGTCGAAAGCCGCATCGATATCGCCACGAACCGCCGCCTGAACTGCCTGCTCGTCCCGGTCGCGCAGGGCCGCAAACATCTGTTGATGGTATGTGTTCGCGGTCGAGTAGGACCCATGCAGCATATTGAAATAGGGGCTGATCTGCAGCCATAGATCCTTGATGATCTTGAGCAGGGTTTCGGATCCCGCTGCTCGGTAGATTGCGAAGTGGAAGGTATAATTCGCCCTGAGATAGGCCTTTACGTCGTCCGCGCCATTCGCGCGTTCCAGTGAGTCCAGATCGCGCGCGAAAATCGCAAGATCCGCATCACTCCGGTTCTGTGAGGCCCAGCCGGCGGCGATGGCCTCTATCTCAAAACGTACATTGCGCAAATCGGTGAGCCGCTCGCGGCTGAGTGCCGGAATGCCAATGGAGCGCCCGGATACCACGGTGAGCGCGTTGGCTGCCGTCAGGCGCCGCAGCGCTTCCCTGACCGGCATCGGGCTGACGCCAAAGGCGTCGGCGAGGCTCTGAACCGTGACCATCTCGCCCGGTACGATGCTGCCGTCGAGGATCAGTTCGGTGACCTGATTGTAGACCCGGTCCTGCAGAGTTTCCTTGGACAGTGGAATGATCTCGACACCAGGCTTCCTGAACGCCGATCCAGCCATCTCCGGTCAACCTTCCCGCCCAAGGGCGACACTATTGCTTGTGTCGGAATGCAAGGTTCGTGGTGCCACGTCAAGCGGCCGACATAGCTCGTTTCGATATAAACGATTTCATCATTGATATTTGATCAAATCATGTTACGGTCGCTGGCATCGAATGGCAAGGGCTACGTTTTGTGCCCTTGGGAGGCATTCGGTCGTTCTGTTTGGGAGGAGTTTCACATGGGTATCGGATCGAAAGTCCGGCGGCTCGCGCTGCTGGCTGGGATGGCTGCATGCGCCTTCGGCCTGTCCGCCGCGCAGGCAGCCGAGAAGCACAAGATCTTTCTCAGCATGAGCTACATCGGCAATGATTGGCAGGCGGAGGCGGCCAACATGGTCAAGGCCATGGCCGCCCACAAGAGCCTGGCCGACAAGGTCGACCTGCAGGTCCAGGTCGCAGGCCCCAACGCGCAACGCCAGATTCAGCAGATCAACGCAATGGTGCAAAGCGGCGCCGAGGCCATCGTCGTATATCCGATCTCGCCGACCGCGCTCAACCAGGTCGTCAAGAATGCCTGCGACAAGGGCGTGAAGGTCTTTGCCTACGACGCCGAGATCACCGAGCCTTGCGCCTACAACGTCCACATCGACCAGCTGGAAGCCGGCAGGGTGACCGCCGAATGGCTGGTCAAGAAGCTCAACGGCAAGGGCAACATCATCGCCATCACGGGTGTCCCGGGAACATCCGTTGACGATCAGCGGACAAAAGCCGCCAAGGAAGTCTTCGCCAAATATCCTGATATCAAGATCGTCGGCGAGGCTGTCGGCATGTGGAGCCAGGCGGTCGCCCGCACCGAGCTTTCGAAAATCCTGGCCACCCGCAATTGGGACGACATCAACGGGCTGTGGATGCAGGTCGGCTGCTTCACCGCCAACTCGATGCAGCTCGAGGCCGGCAAGAAGACCAGCGAACTCCTGCCTTGCGCCGGCGAAGGTTCCAATGGCGGCCGCATCCAGATGCTGCCGGAGGGCACCGCAGTCGAAGGTGCGGCCGCGCCCTACGCGCCGGCCGGCGCACAACGCATTTCCTATGCCTCGCCGCCTTATTCGGGTGCGCTGGCGCTGAAGCTTGCCGTCGAGGCGATCGAAGGCAAGGACGTGCCGAAAACCACCATCCTGCCGCTGCCGGTCGTCACCAATGAGACGATCAAGCTGTGCGACGAAGGCACATGGGCGGAGATGAAGGCCGGCTGCAACGCCTTCAAGCCGTCGCTGGTCTCCAATCCGGGCTGGTTTGCCTCGATCTTCTCGGACCAGACACCCGAGGTCGGCCTCGCGGCTGCCCTCGTGGGACAACCGGAAGAATAAGCCTCCCAAGGCGATCTGACGATGCGCGGACATTTTCTGTCCGTGCATCGTCAGTCCATGCCAAGCCTGGCGATCGAGGACAATGACAGAACATTCCGAGCTCCCCGCCATCGAGATCAGCAAGGCGTTCGGCCCGACCGTCGCGCTGGACGGCGTGTCGTTTGCGATCGCGCCCGGCAGCGTCCATGCCCTGCTCGGTGAAAACGGAGCCGGCAAGTCGACACTTGTGAAGCTGCTGTCCGGGCTGGTCCGGCCGACCCAAGGCCATGTCCGTGTCTTCGGCAAGGAGATCGCTTACGGCGCCCCGCGCGCAGCCCATGCGCTCGGCATGCAGACAGCATTCCAGGAGATGACACTGGTGCGCGACCTCTCCGTCCTCGACAACATGATGCTGCCTTACGCCCCCGTGGGCGTCTCCGGCCTGATCCGCCGCGGTGCTGCCCGCAAGGCCGTCCGTCGCCATGTCGAAAATCTCGGTTTTTCCGTCGATCTCGATGCCGAGGTGGGTGAACTTGAGCTTTCGGTGCGCCAGAAGATCGAAATCGCCCGTGCCGTCTACCGCAAGCCGCGCATCCTTTTGCTTGACGAACCGACCTCGACGCTCGCCGGCCGCGACGTCGACTGGCTGGGCGCGATCATCGCCAGGCTGAAGACGGCGGGTACCACCATCGTCTTCATCACCCATCGCATGCGCGAAGTCCGCGCCTTTTGCGACACGCTGACGATCTTGAGAAACGGCCGCCACATCGTCACCGCGCCGGTTGCGGACGTCTCGGATGGCGACGTCATCGAAAAGATCATCGGCCGCAGCATCGAGCAGACCTTCCCGCCCAAGCCGGACAGCGCCCAGGCTTTCGGGCCGCCGGTTCTGGGCGTGCGCGACCTCAAGGTCGGACGCAAGCTCGACGGCGCCGGCTTCGATCTGCGCAAGGGCGAGATCCTCGGCGTCGCCGGGTTGCAGGGCATGGGCCAGCAGGACCTGTTCCTGGCCTGCTTTGGCATGGCCGAGATCGAGCGCGGCCACATCCTCGTCGACGGCCGCAAGGTCTGGCTCGGTTCGCCGGCCGATGCCTTGCGCCCCAACATGGCCATCGGCCTGGTGCCGGAAGACCGCAAATCCGAAGGCCTGTTCCTGAAACTGTCGGGCAGCCAGAACGCCACCCTGCCGGTGATATCGCGCTTCACACGGCTAGGCCTTGTCGACGCGCAGGCTGAGACCCGCTCCGTCGAGGCGGCATTCGCCACTGTCGAGGTCGACCGCCGCGCGCTGTGGACGCGGGCCGGTGCGTTTTCCGGCGGCAACCAGCAGAAGATCGCCATCGCCAAATGGCTGGTGGCGCAGAGCCGCATCCTGCTGTTGTTCGATCCCACCCGAGGCATCGACGTCGGCACCAAGCACGAGCTTTATGTGATGATGCGAAACTATGTGGCTTCGGGCGGTTCGATCCTGCTGCACTCGACGGAGATCCCCGAACTCGTTCACCAATGCGACAGGGTCCTGGTCCTCTATGACGGGCGCATCGCCGCCGAACTCGAAGGCGACGCCATCACCGAACCGGCCATCATGCGCCCGGCGCTTGGCCATGCCGGGGAAGCCGCCGCATGAGCAGCGCAGCATCCTCATCCCCTGTTCCCGGCCGCTTCGGACTGCGCCGTGCGCTGGTGCGCAATCGCGGCGCGCTGATCGCCGCGGCCGTCCTGGCGATCCTGCTCTTCGTCGTCGACTGGACCAGCGCCGGGCCGCTGACCTATTTCGACGTGTCGTTCCTGTCGAGCGGCGGCGCCACCTCGGCGCTCGCCGCGATCGGTCAGACCATCGTCATCCTGTCGGGCGGCTTCGACCTGTCCGCCGGGGCGGTGATATCGCTGGTCAATGCCGTGCTGGCATCGAGCATGGACCCGATGGCGCCAGGCGCCAGCATCATCCTGTGGACCGCCGTCGGCATCGGCGTCGGCATGGCGGTGGGCGCCTTCAACGGCTTCTTCATCGCCGTGCTGCGCATGCAGCCCATCGTGGTGACGCTGTCCACCATGTTCATCCTGCAAGGCGTGACGCTGCTGGTGATGGACAAGCCCGGTGGCTTCGTGTCGCCCGATCTCGGTACCTTCTATCTTGGCGACGCGATCGCCGGCTGGCTGCCGATGCCGCTGGTGGTGATCGGCGTCGTCCTGCTCGCCTGGTTCTGGCTGAAGGGAACCCGCTTCGGCACAGCACTTTATGCGGTCGGCAGCGATCCGGACTCGGCCGCTTCCGTCGGCATCAATGTCGTGCTGGTGCGCTTTGCCGTCTATGTCATCGCCGGCGGCTGCTATGGCCTTGCCGGCGTGTTCATCAGCGCCCAGACCGGCAGCGGCGATCCGCTGGTCGGCAATCCGCTGCTCTTGTCGATGTTCGCGGCGGTCGTCGTCGGCGGCACGCGCCTCGGTGGCGGGCAGGGCGGCCCGGTGGGCTCTGTCTTCGGCGCCTACATCCTGATGATCGTGGTGAACATCCTGCTGGTGCTCAATGTCTCGGCCTATTATGCGACCATCGCCGAAGGCACCATTCTGGTGCTGGCAGCACTTGCCGGCTCCATCTCGCATGCATCGGTGCTTGCCGTGCAATTGCGCGCCGCGCGCGCCCGGCTTGCCGCCTGGCGCGCCGGCATATTGCCCTCGCAACTCGAGCGCGTGGACCGGCGTCTCAAGATCGCCGAGCCAGCCCATGCCCAGCGCAGTCCGGCATCGCCGCGCCCTGCCTTCCATCTGCGCAACGCGGAAACGCTGCGCTATGCGCTGCCGGCCTATGTCTGCCTGCTGCTCATCGTGCTCGTCACGCAGATCTGGCTCGGCCGCGCCATCCTCAATCCGGGGTACTGGAATTCGCTGCTGGTGCTATCGTCCTTTCTAGCCGTCCTGGCGCTCGGGCAGGGAACCGTCATTCTGACCGGGGGCCTCGACCTCTCCGTGCCGTGGACGATCGGCATCTCCGGCATCATCCTGGCAGGCATGGTCAACGGCTCCGACGCCGCCCTTGTCTACGCCTTGCCGGTCGTCCTGGTGATGGCCTGCGCCATCGGCTTCGCCAATGGTTTCGGCATCGTCTATCTCGGCATCTCGCCGATCGTCATGACGCTCGCCACCAACGGCATTCTGCAAGGCTGTGCGCTGCTCTATTCGCAGGGAACGCCGGCCGGGTTTTCCTCGCCGATGCTGCGCTGGGTCATGACGGCCAAGCTTGCCGGCCTGCTGACCCCAATCGTCCTGCTGATGGTCGTCTTTGTCGTCGCGGCGGTACTGCTGCTTGGCCGCACCCCGTTCGGAAGGCGCGTCTACGGCATCGGCAATGGGCTGCGCGCGGCGCGCTTGTCGGGCATCGGCGTCGAGCGCACGCTGATCCTGGTCTATATGCTTTCGGCCGTCTGCGCGGCTGTTGTCGGCATCATGCTGACCGGCTTTTCCGGCCAGGCGAGCCTCGGCATGGGCGACGACTATCTGTTGCCGTCGATCGCCGTGGTGGTGGTCGGCGGCGCGCTGATCACCGGCGGACGCGGCCACTATCTCGGCATGCTCGGCGGCGTGTTGTTGCTGACCGCACTGCAGATGCTGCTCGCCGGCACCACGCTTCCCTATGCCACGAGGGCAATTCTTTACGGACTGGTCGTTCTGGGCGCCGTCATGGCGCTGCGCGAACGGCGGCTGCAATGAGAAGGACAGGACCATGAGCACAAGGGCGCCGGAATCGGCGGACGAATTTCTGACCGGGCTGAAAGGCCAGCGCGTGCTGGTCACGGCGGGCGCCGGCGGCATCGGGTTTGCCATAGCCGACACGCTGTCACGCCTCGGCGCCCGCATCGTCGTCTGCGATGTTTCCGACGAGGCGCTGGCCGCTGCTCCCGGCAAGATCGACCTTGTCGCTGCGGTCAAGGCCGATGTCTCGCGCGACGAGGATGTCGACCGCCTGTTCGAGGCGGTCGAGAAAAAACTCGGCGGGCTCGATGCGTTGATCAACAATGCCGGCATTGCCGGGCCGACCGGCGGTGTCGACGAGATCGACCCTTCCGACTGGCGGCGCTGCATCGACATCTGCCTGACCGGCCAGTTCCTGTGCGCCCGTCGCGCAGTGCCGCTGATCAAGGCGGCGGGCGGTGGTTCGATCGTCTCGATGTCGTCTGCCGCCGGCCGCCATGGCTACGCCTTCCGCACACCCTATTCGGCGGCCAAGTTCGGTGTCATCGGTTTCACGCAGAGTCTCGCCAAGGAGCTCGGACCGCACGCCATCAGGGTCAACGCCATCCTGCCCGGCATCATCGAGGGGCCCCGCATCGAAGGTGTTATCTCGGCGCGCGCCAAGCAGGTCGGTATCAGCCACGAGGAGATGACCGGACGCTATCTGCAGAACATCTCGCTGCGCCGCATGACCAGCCCCTATGATGTCGCGTCGATGGTCGCCTTCCTGCTCTCCGATGCGGGGATCAACATTTCCGGCCAGTCGCTCGGCGTCGACGGCAACGTCGAAACACTTTGAGGAACAAGCCATGGCCAATGTCGCGATCGTCGGAAGCGGGTTTATCGGGCGGGCTTGGGCAATCAGCTTTGCCCGCGCCGGCCATGATGTGCGGATGTGGGACCAGTTGCCCACTGCCACGGGTGGCGCCCGCGACTACATTGCCGGCGTGCTCGGCGATCTCGCCCGGAACGACCTGTTGCGGGGAAAGGCGGTCGACGCCGTGCTCGGCCGGATCACCATTGTCGCCGAGCTGGCAGAGGCGCTGGCTGGTGCGGTCCATATCCAGGAGAACACGCCTGAAAACCTCGAGGTGAAGCGGGAGGTGTTCTCGCTGATCGACAGCCTTGCCGATCCGCAAACAGTCATCGCCAGTTCCACCTCGGCGCTGTTGCCGTCGAAATTCACCGACCATCTGCAAGGGCGGCAGCGCTGTCTGGTCGTGCATCCGATCAATCCGCCCTATCTCATTCCGGCGGCCGAAATCGTGCCGGCGCCATGGACGTCCGCCGAGACGGTCGAGACAACCCGCGCCTTCCTCATCGACGCCGGTCATGCGCCCCTGGTGATGAACCGCGAACTCGACGGCTTCATCATGAACCGCCTGCAAGGCGCATTGCTGGAGGAGGCTTTCCGGCTTGTCGCCGACGGCTACGCCAGTGTCGAGGATGTCGACATCGGCATCCGCGACGGGCTGGCGCTGCGCTGGTCGTTCATGGGTCCATTCGAGACCATCGATCTCAATGCGCCTGGCGGCGTGCGCGACTATGTCGAGCGTTATCAGGGCATCTATTCCAACATCTTTCCCCAGATGCAGCGACGCGTCGACTGGGCCGGCAAGGTCATCGACACAGTCGAGGCTGATCGCCGCAAGCGACTGCCACAGCAAAGCCTAGGCGACCGGCAGGTGTGGCGTGACCGTCGGCTCATGGCGCTCGCCGCCCACAAGAGAAAATCGGATCAGGAGTTCGGAGAATGACGCAAACCAGCCGCAAGCCGGGGCCTGCACAGACCAGGGGCAAGGTCATCATCACCTGCGCGGTGACAGGTGCCATCCACACGCCGACGATGTCGCCTTATCTGCCGATCACGCCAGACCAGATCGCTTCGGAGGCGATCGCGGCTGCCGAAGCCGGTGCCGCAATCCTGCATCTGCATGCGCGCGATCCGGAAACCGGCAAGCCCGACCAGACGCCGGAGGCCTTCGCTCGCTTCCTGCCGCGCGTCAAGCAAGGCACCAACGCCGCCATCAACATCACCACCGGTGGCAGCCCGTACATGAAGGTCGAGGAGCGCGTGCGCCCGGCCGCCCTGTTCAAACCGGAAGTCGCCTCGCTCAACATGGGCTCGATCAATTTCGGGCTCTATCACCTCGCCGACAAATACGAGACCTTCAAATTCGACTGGGAAAAGCCGCATCTGGAAGCGACCCGCGACCTCGTCTTTCGCAACTCGTTCAAGGACATCGAGTACATCCTGGCGACCTGCTACGACAACGGCACGCGTTTCGAGTTCGAGTGCTACGACATCGCCCATCTCTACAACCTTTCCCACTTCGCCGACCGCGGGTTGGTGAAGCCGCCTTTCTTCGTGCAGTCGGTGTTCGGACTGCTCGGTGGTATCGGCACCCATCCCGAAGACGTCGCCCACATGAAGCGCACTGCCGACCGGCTGTTCGGCGACCAGTTCCGCTGGTCGGTTCTCGGCGCTGGCGCCAGCCAGCTCCGCATCGCCGCGCAATCGGCAGCGCTTGGCGGCAACATCCGCGTCGGGCTGGAGGACAGTCTGTGGGCTGGCAAAGGCAAGCTTGCCAAATCGAACGCTGAGCAGGTCTTGCTGGCCCGCAAGATCATCGAAGGGCTCGGCATGGAGGTCGCGACGCCCGACGAGGCACGCGAGATCCTGTCATTGAAAGGCGGCGACAAGGTCGCTTTCTGAGGCGGCCCGAGCAATCGCCGCGAGACGCAAAAACGGAGGAGGACGGCATGAAGATCGAAGTCGTGGTGGACGTGAAGACCACACTGGGCGAGGGGCCGCTGTGGGACGTCGAACAGGAACGACTCTACTGGATCGACAGCTTCGACGGGCGCGTGTTTCGGGCGACCGCCGACGGACGCGAGATCCGGTCATGGGACGTGCCGATGAAGATCGGCTCGATGGCGCTGCGTAAGGATGGCAGCGGCGCCGTGGTGTCGCTGCAGCGCGGCTTCCATCTGATCGATTTCGCCTCCGGCGATGTGACGCTGATCCACGATCCCGAGCCGGACAAGCCGATGAACCGGCTCAACGACGGCAAGGTCGACCGGTACGGCCGTTTCTTCGCCGGCTCCATGGATACGATGGAAGAGGGGCCGTCCGGCGGGCTCTACAGGCTCGATCCGGACTTCTCCGTCACCCGGATCGATTCCGGCATCATCTGTTCCAATGGTCCATGCTGGAGCCCCGACGACCGCACCTTCTATTTCGCCGACACCTGGACCGGCGAGATATGGGCCTACGACTACGACATCGCGACCGGTGCCGCCACCAACAGGCGTACCTTCGTGCGCGTCGACACCAGCCGAGGCGGTGCGGCGGACGGCTCGACCGTCGATGCCGAGGGCTATCTGTGGAATGCGCTGGTCTATGACGGAAGACTGGTGCGCTATGCGCCCGATGGCAGCATCGACCGTGTCATCGACATGCCGGTCAAAAAGATCACCAGCGTCATGTTCGGCGGGCCGAAGCTGGACACCCTTTACGTCACCTCGATGGCCAAGCCGCCGCTGCCGCGTTTTCCCGGCGACGGCGTTTTGCGCGGCAGTCTGTTCGCCATCACGGGCCTTGGCATCACGGGCGTCGCGGAGCCGCGCTTCGGCGGTTGACGCCAGGCAAGCGAAGCGCCCGTAGCATACGCGGATCAGGCCTTGGCACCAGGAATTCCTCATCAAAAATGTGGCAGCACGCCCGCGGCGCTGCTCTTCACCCAATGAGCGGTCAATGGATCATTGGCCAAAGAGGTCCGGGCGGGCCACGTTGAGCCGTTGAACCGTGCGGAGCACTTCGCGCAAATGCGCCGCCATACGCGCGCCTGCCTGCTTTGCCTCGCCGGTCTCCACAGCCTCGAAGATCGCCACATGCTGAGCGAGCAGCGTTTCAAGGTGGCCGGGTTCGGGCAGGCTCAGATAGCGCACACGGTCCATCTGCAGCTTGACCACCTGGATCACCCGCCAGCTCTTGGGCAGGCCGGCCTCTTCGCAAAGGCTGCGATGGAAGCCCTCGTCGAGCTCGAGAAAAAGCTCGCGGTCGCCCTCGGCCACTGCCTTGGCCTGCTGGGCAAGGTTCACCCTGCCTGCCGCGATGAAGGCGCTCGAACCGTGTCCGGCCAGCTTCTGCACGACGGAGACTTCGAGCGCCTCGCGAATGAACTGCGCTTCCTCGACGTCACTTAGCCGGATCGGCGCGACGAAGCTGCCGCGCTGCGGCAGGATGTCGATCAGCCCTTCATCGGCAAGCCGGATCAGCGCCTCGCGCACCGGTGTCCGGCTGACACCGAGCTGCTGGGCCAGGTCCTGTTCGCTGAGCGCTTCCGACGGCAACATCGCCAGCGTCGTGATGGCGCGGCGCAGGCGCTCGTATATCTGCGGTGAGATCGGCATGCGATTGTTGACCGGCTCCAGAACCCGCGAGGGGTCGCGCTGACCGGCGTTTTTCAGCCTGGCAGCATTGCCTGAAAACCTGGTCGCCCCCGAAAGCTTGGTCCCCATGACGAATCCGTTGCTGTGAATGGCGCTGCACTGCTCCGGTCATGACACTGCGCACGCCCCAACTCAAGCGGCAAGCAGGATTGACGCTGTATTGACATACTACCATGGTAGTGTGTATGACGTCGGCAGGCCAGGGGAGAGGAGCCGGCATGAAGATCACGGACATCAAGGCGACCACCATCACCGTTCCGCTGGAAGCAGCATTGCGGCACAGCAACGGTACGCATTGGGGACGCTTTGTCCGCAC
>NZ_RZTB01000113.1:0-8649 GCF_003997735.1 Mesorhizobium sp. M7A.F.Ca.MR.148.00.0.0
ATGCCCCTTCGCGTCATCTTCATGGGCACGCCGGAGTTTTCGGTGCCGACTTTGCGCGCGATCGCCGAGGCTGGCCATGAGATATCGGCCGTCTACACCCAGCCGCCGCGCGCCGCAGGACGACGCGGGCTGGAACTGACACCGTCGCCGGTGCAGCGCGAGGCGGAGCGATTGGGCATCGAGGTGCGGAGAGGCGGAGCGGCTGGGCATTGAAGTCCGGGCGCCGGTTTCGCTCAAGGGCGAGGCCGAGCAGGCTGCTTTCCGTGCCTTGCAGGCCGATGTCGCCGTGGTCGTCGCCTATGGCTTGCTGCTGCCGAAGGCGGTTCTCGAGGCGACCCGGCTCGGCTGCATCAACGGCCATGCGTCGCTTCTGCCGCGCTGGCGCGGTGCCGCGCCGATCCAGCGCGCCATCATGGCCGGCGACCTGGAAAGCGGCATGATGGTGATGCGCATGGAAGAGGGGCTGGACACCGGCCCGGTCGGGCTGGTTGAAAAATGCGCCATCGAACCCGATATGACAGCCGGCGATCTGCATGATCAATTGATGAGTGTCGGTGCTGCCTTGATGGTGGAAGCGCTGGCGCGACTGGAAAGGAATACCCTGACATTCACCACACAAGCTGTGGATGGGGTGACCTACGCCAAGAAAATCGATAAATCCGAGACTCGCGTGGACTGGACTCGCTCAGCAAGTGAGGTCCACAATCATATTCGCGGCCTGTCACCCTTTCCCGGCGCGTGGTCGGAGATAGGAATTGGCGGCCGCCAGGAGCGGCTGAAACTGCTTCGCTCGACGCTGTCGCAAGGCCTGTCGCTTTGGGAAGAGTTGGGCGAGTCGGGAGGAATTCTCGATGACCGGCTGACGGTCGCCTGCGGGGCAGGCGCGATCAGGCTGGTCGAAGTTCAACGCGCGGGCGGAAAGCCCGCTGCCGCGTCGGAGTTCCTGCGCGGGGCCAAGATCGAAAAAGGACTGAAATTCTCATGAGCATGATGTCGATACGCGCGGCAACGCCGCGGGATCGCGAGGCCATCCGCCTCGTCGAGGAACACGCTTTCGGCCAGCAGGCGGAGGCCGGTCTGGTCGACGCGCTGGTGACCGGCGGCGACGCTGTTGCCGAACTGGTGGCGGAAGAGGACGGCCAGGTGGTCGGCCACATCCTATTTTCGCGGCTGTTCGTCCAGAATGGCGGCAAGACTTTCGCGGCCGTGGCGCTGGCACCGCTGGCGGTGGAGCCCTCGTTCCATGGCAGCGGCATCGGCGGCGCGCTGATCCGCGAGGCGCATATCCGCCTCAGGGATGCCGGCGAAACGCTGGCTGTGGTGCTCGGCGACCCCATCTATTACGGGCGTTTCGGATATAGCCACACGCGTGCCGAGAACTTCGAGAGCGAATACCAGGGCGAAGCGCTGCAGGCGCTGGCCTGGGGCGACGCGCCTGAGGCCGGCACACTGGTCTACGCCTCCGCCTTCACCGCTCTCGCCGCGTAGGCGAGAGCGTATAGCCGCCCGGCATGCCGCGTTTTCGCCTCGACATCGAATATGATGGCAGTCTGTTTGCCGGCTGGCAGCACCAGGCGGATCAGCCTTCGGTGCAACAGGCGATCGAGCGGGCGATCGAAAAATTCTGCGGCGAAGCGATCCGGCTGCGCGCCGCCGGCCGCACCGATGCCGGCGTCCATGCGACCGCGCAGGTGGCGCATCCCGACCTCGCCAAGGCGTGGCCGGGCGACAAGGTGCGCGATGCCGTCAACGCCCATCTGCAGGCGGCCGGGGCGCGCATCGCCATCCTGAAAGCGACAGTCGTCTCCGACAGCTTCGACGCCCGCTTCTCGGCCATCGGCCGCCACTATCTCTACCGCATCCTGAACCGCCGTGCCCCGGCCGCGCTCGACAAGGGCAAGGTATGGTGGGTGCCGAAGCGGCTCGACGCCGGCGCCATGCACGAAGCGGCGAAAGTCCTGCTCGGACGGCATGATTTCACCACCTTCCGCTCGACCCAGTGCCAGGCCAACAGCCCGATCAGGACGCTGGAACGGCTCGATGTGAGCCGACAGGGCGACATGATCGAGGTCAGGGCTTCGGCGCGCTCATTCCTGCACAATCAGGTACGTTCGATGGTCGGCTCGCTCAAGCGCGTCGGCGACGGCGGCTGGACCGCGGCCGACCTGAAAACGGCGCTCGAGGCGCACGACCGCGCCGCCTGTGGCCAAGTGGCGCCGCCCGACGGGCTGTTTCTCACCGGTGTCGATTATCCAGTCGAGACGAGCCCGGACAGGCTCTGAACTCCGGCATCGTCCGGCACGGTGATGCCGAGCAGCGTCTGCAGGCCGAACAGCACCAGCAGCGAGGCGATGAACATGCCGACGAAAACGGCGGTGCCGACCGATGCGCCCCTGCCGATCGTGGCGTTGGTCATGCGCCAGGTCAGCACCATCGACAGGGCAAACAGGAACAGCGACACAAGGCTCGCAGCCTGGCTTGCGGACGACAGGAAAAGCCGGATCAGCGCCGAGGGCAGCATCAGCCATGCGGTGATGGCCGAAGCCCAGTTGCTGGCGACGACGTAGTGGACGAAGCGGCCGCCTATGCCGGCGCGCGGCGCGATGAAAGCGAGCGCAACCAGCGGCAGCACCCAGGAGCCGATGTCGACCGTCGCCAGGCGGACCAGCATGCTGAAGCGGCCCGCGAAGGCGTCGGCATCGCCGATTTCGTTGGCGATGCCGACCCAGCCGACGATCAGCGCCGGTGCAGCAACGACAATGGCGAAGAAGGAATTCCAGAAGCCGTCGGCCGACAGGTCGAGCAGGCGCAGGCCGTCGGCCTTGCCGAGCATCAATCGCCAGGCGCCCGTCAGCGAAGCTTGGGTTTCGTCCGCCGAAAGCATGCTGTTCAGCCCTGTCCGAACCAGTCTTCTATGAAGCGCTGGTAGATTTGCGTCAGCGTTTCCAAATCGGCAATGGCGACGCGCTCGTCGACCATATGCATTGTCTTGCCGACCAGCCCGAACTCGACCACCGGACAATAGTCCTTGATGAAACGCGCGTCGGACGTTCCACCGGAGGTCGACAGCGTCGGCTCCTTGCCGACCGCCGACTTGATCGAGCCGCGCAGCGTTTCGATCAGCCTGTCGTCGCGGGTCAGGAAGACATGGCTCGGCCGGTCGCGCCAGACGAGCTCGTAGTCGACCGGCGTCTTCTTGCCCTGCCGGTACTTCCTGCGCCTGGCCGCCTGGTCGAGCCGGTTGTGGATCTCGGCCTGCAGGGTCTCGTCCGTCCAGGTGTCGTTGAAGCGGATGTTGAAGGTCGCGGTCGCTTTGGCCGCAATGACATTGGTGGCGGGGTTGCCGACATCGATGGAGGTGATCTCCAGATTGGTCGGCTGGAAGTCCCTGGTCCCCTTGTCGAAAACCGGATGCAGCAAGGCGTCGACCAGGCTCATCAGCCCGCGCACCGGGTTGTCGGCAAGCAGGGGATAGGCGACATGGCCCTGGCGGCCATTGACGGTGACCGCGCCGGACATCGAACCGCGGCGGCCGATCTTGATCATGTCGCCGAGAGCGTCCGGATTGGTCGGCTCGCCGACGACAGAGGCATCCCATTTCTCGCCCCGCGAAGCCGCCCATTCGAGCAGCTTCACCGTGCCGTTGATGGCCGGGCCTTCCTCGTCGCCGGTGATCAGCAGCGAGACCGACCCTTTCGGACCGCCATTGGCCTCGACATGGCGCGCCACGGCGGCGATGAAACAGGCAATGCCGCCCTTCATGTCGACGGCGCCGCGGCCATACATCTCGCCATTGGCGATCTCGGCGGCGAAAGGCGGATGCGTCCAGGCGGCTTCGTCGCCGACAGGCACCACGTCGGTGTGTCCGGCGAACATCAGATGCGGGCCATTGCCGGAGCGCCTTGCATAGAGGTTTTCGATATCGGGCGTGCCGTCTTCGGAAAACACCGGCCGATCGACCAGGAAGCCGAGCGGTTTGAGCATCGTCTCCAGCGCGGTCAGCGCGCCGCCCTCAGCGGGCGTCACCGAAGCGCAACGGATAAGGGCGGCGAGGTTTTCGGCGGGATCGGTCGGCAGCGTCATGGCAAAAGCGATAGTCGAAAGCGCAGGGCCTGTCACGGCCAGACATAGGGGCCAGCCTCATGGCTGGCGATACCGCCGATATTATGGTTTTCATGTCGTATAGTTGCGTCCCGGCGCGGGCGACAGGATGGCAGACAAGGACAGAAGGATCGTCATAGCCGGTGCCGGCAGCATCGGCTGCTATGCCGGCGGCTGCCTGGCGCTGGCCAACCGAGAGGTCATTCTGCTGGCTCGGCCGCGCATCGAGGCAGCGTTGCGGCAGGGTGGATTGCGGGTCAGCGACCTCCAGGGCCGCGATCGCTCGATCAAGCCCGAGGCGCTTGTCGTCACCGTCGATCCGGCCGCCGCTTTGCCGCTGGCGGACGTGATCCTGGTCACGGTCAAGAGCGGCGGCGCCACCCAGGATATGGCGGATCTTATCAAAGCCCATGCCCGGCCCGACGCCGTGGTGATCAGCCTGCAGAACGGCGTCGACAATGCCGACAGGCTGCGCGCTGAACTTGCCGGACGTACGGTGCTGGCCGGCATGGTGCCGTTCAATGTGGTGCAGTCGCCGGACGGCGAACTGCCGCTGCGCGTTCACCGCGCCAGCGACGGCACGGTAATGGTCGAGGATGGCGCCGCCGGCCTGGTCGGCCTGCTTGGCGTCGAAGGGTTTGCGGTCGAAGCCCATGGCGACATGAAAGCCGTGCTGTGGGGCAAGCTGCTGATGAATTTGAACAACGCGCTGGTGGCGCTTTCCGGCCTGCCGCTGGCGACCGAACTGGCCGATCGGCGCTGGCGGCTGATCCTGGCCGGCCAGATCGACGAGGCCCTGAGAGCGATGAGAGCGTCCGGCATCGAGCCGGCGCGGATCGCCGGCCTGCCGCCGGCGTTGCTGCCGAAGGTGCTCAGGCTGCCGGACTGGCTGTTCAAGCTGCTGGCGCGGCGCTTGCTGGCGATCGACCTGCAGGCGCGCTCGTCGATGTGGGACGATCTTCAGCGCGGCCGGCCGACAGAGATCGACGACCTGCAAGGCGCCATCTTGCAGCTGGCGGGGAAGGCCGGCACGCCCGTGCCGACGGTTCAGCGGGTCACCGCTTTGGTGCGCGCGGCGGAAGCGGAGCGGCTTGGCTCGCCGGGCCTGGCGCCGGAGCAGGTTGTTGCACCGGCCGGCCGTCGATCAACGTGATCTTCTGCCAGATTTTCCGCGACAGGTTGGATGCCAGGTTCTCGATGTCGTTGACGCCGTCGATGACCACGTCGTCATTGACCGACTGTGCGAACAATGCGGCGATCTTGCCCGTGATCGACAGCATTTCGGAGCAATAGTCGAGGTAACGCGCCAGGTCGGCGGCATTGGTGATGCGGGCCGGCGAGTGCGCCGTCGGCTTGAAATCGGCCGAAAGGGCTGCCGGATCCTTGGTCAGCTGGTGCATGTCGATGACATGGATCAGCGAACGCAGGCCGTGCAGCTGGCGAAACACCCTTTTGCGCTTGATGCGCTCCTCGGTGCGGATCAGAGCAAGCAAGCCCAACACAGCGAGTATGACGGTGTTGATCGAAGCCTCTATGCCTTGCACCGACTGCAGGGCATCGTGGGTTCCCGAAATGCGGTCGATCGGCAAGATAGTACCGACGAACAGGAACACCAGCACACCCGTGACGAAGGCGGCGACGATGAGCCCGCGCAGCCACCAGATCGGTGCTTCGAGCACCTTGGCCGCCTTGGCCAGATCTCGCGACAGCGAGACCAGTTCGGCGGCGACGCCACGCAATCCCGCTTCGGGGAAACGGTCGGCGATCCGCTCTTCCAGCCGCTCGGCGGTTTCGACGATCAGTTTCGGATCAAGCGTGCGGTAGCGCATGTCCGATCGGCCCTCAGGATTGTTCCGGCTCGTTGGTGCGCCGGCCATAGCGGTTGGGTCCAGGCTGCCCTGGAAACAGGCACAACACAAGGAAGGCGACGATCGAGACCACCGGCACGAACAGGATCAGCGCGGCAATGCCCGGCTTGTCCAAATCGTGCAGCCGCTTCACCGCCAGCGCGATGTTCGACCACAGCGAGGCGATGAAGGCGACGAAGAAGATGAACGACCACATGTTGCTCTCGGCCGAGCCTTCCGGCACCAGCGTGAAGCGGTAGAGCGGGAAGGCCTGGATGATGGCGACGAGCAACCCGCCAAGAAAATAGGCCGCGCGACTGACGCGGCCCGAGGTTTTGAAGAAAAGCCAGGTGAGATCTGATCTGTCAGGCAAGCGGGTCCGGTCCATATTGATTGGCGCCTCTGGCGCCTTCGAGAATGCCGCATTCCACCAGAAACCAGATCGGGCCGATGAGCGGCACCAGCATGATCAGGCTCCACCAGCCCGACTTGCCGCGATCATGCCAGCGCTTGGCGTAGACTGCGAGCGCGAAATAGATCGAGGCCAGAGCGATGAGAATGCCGATGATGCCGATCTGGGCGCCACTGGCGGTCGTGAGACGTGTACCGAGGATCGCATCGAGAATGAAGGCAACGATACCAATGACGATGAAAACGCCAATCGCGGCCCAGAACTTGCCACGGTTGATGCGACCATCAAAACTTGTGAGCAGATACTTCCAGTCCATGTCACCCCTCCATCTTGAACCAGCGCGACCGATTGTCGCGCCGGCGGAAGGTGCGCTCGCTTTGCGCAAAGATCAATCGCGCAGCAATTCGTTGATCGAGGTTTTGGAGCGGGTCTTGGCGTCGACACGCTTGACGATGACGGCGCAGTAGAGGTTGGGACCCGGCTCGCCGTTCGGAAAGGGCTTGCCCGGCATCGTTCCGGCGACGACGACGGAATTCGGCGGCACTTCGCCATAGAAGATCTCGCCGGTGGCGCGGTCGACGATCTTGGTCGACTGGCCGATGAAGACGCCCATGCCGAGCACCGAGCCTTCGCGCACGATGCAGCCCTCGACCACCTCCGAACGCGCGCCGATAAAACAATTGTCCTCGATGATGGTCGGGCCGGCCTGCATCGGCTCCAGCACGCCGCCGATGCCGACGCCGCCGGACAGATGCACGTTCTTACCGATCTGGGCGCAGGAGCCGACCGAGGCCCAGGTGTCGACCATGGTGCCGCTGTCGACATACGCGCCGACATTGACGAAGGACGGCATCAGCACGGCGCCCGGTGCGACATAGGCCGAACGGCGCACGACCGACGACGGCACGGCTCGGAAGCCCGCCTTTTCGAAATCGACGGCACTCCAGCCGTCGAACTTCGACGGCACCTTGTCCCACCACACCGCCTCGCCGGGTCCCCCCTTGATGATCTCCATCGGGTTGAGCCGGAACGACAACAGCACGGCCTTCTTCAGCCACTGGTTGACATGCCACTTGCCGTCGGCCTGCCGCTCGGCGACGCGGACGGCGCCGCGGTCGAGCAGATCGAGCGCCGACTGGATGGCGTCGCGCGTTTCGCCGCGCGTTGCCGTCGAAATCGCGTCGCGTTCCTCGAAGGCCTTCTCGATGGTCTTTTCGAGGCTCGCCAGATCGGGCTTCGACATGAATTCGCTCCATTACCAAGCTGTTAAGGGGCAACGCCTTAACCTGTTTTGAAAGTCGCGCGGACCCCTTGGCAGGCTTTGCCTGCCTGGATCTTCGCATGTAGCAGGTTCTTGTCACAAAACCGCGGGACACTTTTGCGGAACCTGCTTATGTGAAGCCTTGGTGAGGGTCAATCGCGGCTGCGTCATGGGGCGGCGCAAGTGAAGAATTTGGACGGGTAGAGCATATGACACCTATGGAAAAGGCGGGCTGGACGCCACTGCCGCATTCGGACGAGGATCTGGAGCGGTCGAAGAGTGTGCCGGATACGCCGCAGACGCGTGCCGAAACCTACCGGCTCGCCTGGAACGATCCCGACTTCATGACGCGGCGCGAGTTGCGCGCGGTCCGGCTGCAGCTTGAACTCCTGAAACCGGAAATGATCCTGGCCGAACGCGGCATCCGTTCGACGGTGATCCTGTTCGGCGGCGCGCGCCTGCCGGAACCCGGCGGCGAGGCCTGGGCGGCCAAGAACGAGACGCAGAAGAAGAACCTCGAGGAGAACAGCAAATACTATGAGGAGGCGCGGAAATTCGCCCGCCTCTGCTCGCAGCAGTCGGCTACCTCCTATTACCGCGAATATGTCGTGGTGACCGGTGGCGGGCCCGGCGTGATGGAAGCGGGAAACCGCGGCGCCGACGATGTCGGCGCGCCGTCGATCGGCCTCAACATCGTCCTGCCGCACGAGCAGGCGCCGAACATCTATGTGACGCCGGAGCTCTGCTTCAACTTCCATTATTTTGCTATCCGCAAGATGCATTTCGTCATGCGCGCCAAGGCGGTCGCGGTGTTTCCGGGCGGCTTCGGCACGATGGACGAATTCTTCGAGACGCTGACCCTGATCCAGACAGGGCGCATGGAGCGCGTGCCCGTGATCCTGTTCGGCAAATCCTTCTGGAAGCGGGCGATCAATCTCGATTTTCTCGCCGAGCAGGGCACGATCAGCCCCGGCGATCAGGACATCATCGACTTCGTCGACACCGCCGACGAAGCCTGGGGGATCATT
>NZ_RZTB01000113.1:8785-18961 GCF_003997735.1 Mesorhizobium sp. M7A.F.Ca.MR.148.00.0.0
TTCCCCCTCCACAATCGCCGTCAGAAACCCCGCCAGATCGTCGGTGACGAAATCGACATCATCCTCATTGGCCGGGTCGCGCTCCCAGATCTCGGAAAAGGTCGGCTCGAAATTGCGCGGCACGATAAGCACCGTGGTCATGCCGAGCGACTTCGGCACCGACAGGTTACGGGCAAGGTCTTCGAACATCACCGCATTGTGGCCGGTGACGGCGTGGAGTTCGGCGAACTTCTCGTAGGTCTGGCGCGCCGGCTTGGGATTGAGCCCGGCGGCGACGATGTCGAAGATGTCGTCGAAATGGTCGAGGATGCCGAGTTGGCGCGCGGTGCGCTCGGCGTGCCTGCGGTCGCCATTGGTGAAGATGAACTTGCGGCCCGGAAGCTGGCGGATGGCGGTGCCGAGAACGGGGTCTGGCACCAGCCATGAATAGTCGATGTCGTGGACCTTCTCGAGGAAATCATCGGGGTCGATGCCATGACGTGTCATCAGGCCGTTCAGCGTCGTGCCATATTCGCGGTAGAGTTCCTTCTGCAACTTGCGCGCATCGTCGCGCGGCAATGCCAGCAGCTCGCCGACATAGGCGGTCATCTTGACGTCGATCTGCGAGAACAGATTCGAATGATGCGGATAGAGCGTGTTGTCGAGATCGAAAACCCAGTCGGTGACATGGGCGAAGCGGGCGGGGTCAGGGAGCGTGGTCATGGGCTCCTTATGGCATGAAACGCGCATTCCGGAAGCGACTTTATCCACAACTTCTGCTCGTTGAGGTTGCGTAAATCGCCTCACGATTCAAATTTTAGGCATCTGGGAAAGGTGGCCTTTAGGGCTTGCTGGCAGAGAGGCAGTCTTGTGGGAGCAAGCGATGAACAGCATAATTCTGAGATCCGCCGCCGTTGCTTTCGCCTCAGTCGCGGCCTCTCTCCTGCTGACCCTGATCATCGTTCCGGCCATGGGATTTCCGGTCAACCGCACGATCTGGCTGACCTCCACCCTCTGTCCGCTGGTGCTGGCGTGGGCTGCCAGCGCAAGCACTTTCTGGCAAAGCGACAGGCTGAAAAACGCGCATCGCGATCTCGCCCGAGCCCATGCCCAGCTCGCCGCCGCGCATCGCCGCCTGGCGGAAAAGGCGAGCCGCGACGACATGACCGGCATGCTCAACCGGGAAAGTTTCTTTGCCGCGCTCGACGGTTCGCGCCGCAAGTCCGATCGCGGCGCGCTGCTGATCATCGATGCCGACCACTTCAAGACCATTAACGACAATTTTGGCCACCTGACAGGTGATGACGCGCTGCTTTTGATCGCCAGCGCGATCCAGCGCGGCGTGCGCAGCGGCGATGTGCTCGGCCGCATCGGCGGCGAGGAGTTCGGCGCCTTCCTGATCGGCGCCACCGAGCAGGAGGCCAAGCGCGTCGCCGAGCGAATTCGCCGCGAAGTGGAGCTGATCCGCTTCCGGCCCGTCGACGAGCGGACCATTCCGCTCACGGTCAGCATCGGCGGCACTGTCTGCGGCGAGGAAGCCAGTGTGTCGGAGCTGATGCGCGCCGCCGACCGGCGCCTCTACCAGGCCAAGCACCAGGGCCGTAACCTGACGATCATCGACACCGGCATTTCCGAGGCGGCGTGATCCGATCTGCCGCAACCGGCCTGTTAAGAAAATTCTAACCCTGTTTGCACTCGGTTGTACCGCTTAGCCGGGTTTTCACTGCTTTGCGGCCAGACTTGGCACGATACTGGCTTCCACGGTGATGCATGTGTCGTTCCGGGAATTGCCGTTCTGGGAACGCCATGCAGTGCCGAAGCCCAGCCGAGAGACGAGCCATGAGTTTCATCATCAAGAAAATGTCACGCCGCGCGCTCGTGCAGGCGTTGATCGCATTGCCTGCCCTGTCTTTGTTCCGCAAGCTGCCTAATGCCGATGTCGCCGGTCCAAAGCCCGACCCTAACGAGATCGTCGAGGTCAATGGCTGGATTCTGAGGCGGGGCGACCTGGCATGATCTTCGACAGCTACGAGGCGTATCGCGCCGCGAACTTCACCCCAAAAGTGTGCATCCTAGGCTCCGGTCCGGCCGGCACGACCATTGCCCGCAAGCTTGGCGCGGCCGGCATTCCGGTGGTGGTGATGGAGGCCGGTCCGCGCGAATTCAGCGACGAGTCGCAGGACTTTTACCGTGGCAGCACGGTCGGCGATTTCTATTTCGATCTCGACATAACCCGGCTGCGGTTGATGGGCGGCAGTTCCAACCACTGGGCCGGCTGGTGCCGCGTGCTCGACAAGCAGGATTTCGAGCCGAAGGCCTGGGTACCCGATACGGGCTGGCCGATCCGCCGCACCGACATCGAACCCTATCTGCCGGAAGTGCGCGACATTCTCGACCTTCCGGCCCTCCGGCCAGATGTGCCGATCTCGGACGACATTCACTGGGTGCAGCTGATCAAGAGCCCGGCCGTGCGCTTCGCCGAGAAGTTCGGCGATGAACTCGACAAGGCCAAGAACATCGCGGTGGTGCTCAACACTTGTGCCACCGAACTTTCCGGCGACGGCAAACGTGTGACGGGCGCCAGACTGTGGTCGAACGGGCAGGATGCCGGCTCCTTCAGTGCCGACTATTTCATCGTCTGCACCGGCGGGCTGGAGAATTCGCGGCTGCTTCTGTGGTCGAACCAGCGTTCGAACGGCGGCGTCGTGCCGAATGCGACGGCGCTTGGCCGCTACTGGATGGAGCATCCGACCTTCGAGGGCGGCAACGCGATCCTGGCCGACTACAACGCGTTCGAGGTCGACGCCGTCAATGAGGCCTTCTTCTCGCCGACCCTTGCCGCCATGGAGCGGCTGCAGATCATGAATTTCGGCATTCGGCTGATCGAGACGCCGTATCCCGGCGTCAAGAGCCTTATCGCCGACCTCGCCTGCACGGCACCCGACATGGCCGAGTGGATGTCCTCCAAGCTCAGTCAGAGACTGCGCTGCGCCGCCCAGCTCTACGTCGCCTGGGAACAGGCGCCGCTGGCCTCCAACCAGATCGAGTTGTCGAAGACCGATGTCGACCATGCCGGCGTGCCACGCATCGAATTGCACTGGAAGAAATCGGAAATGGAGCGCCGCACCCTGCTCGAAGGGCTCAGACTGTTCGGCATGACGCTGATCGAGAAGAATCTCGGCCGCGTGCGTATTGCCGACTGGATCAGCAATGGTCAGGATTATCCGACCAACGACGAGACGGCGGGCCATCATCACATGGGCGGCACGCGCATGGGCACCGACGTCAGCAAGAGCGTGGTCGACGCCAACTGCAAGGTGCACGGCATGGACAATCTCTATGTCGGCGGCTCCTCGGTGTTCTGCACGTCGGGCCAATGCAACCCGACGACGACGATCACCGCGCTGGCCTGCCGGCTGGGCGAGCATCTGAGCAAGGTGGTCACCGCCTGACGGCTGCAGGGCAACTGCTGCCTAGAGCGTCGCCGGATCGAGGGCCGGCTGGTCCTTGCGGCGGGCGACGATTGCCGCGAAATCGGCGGTCTGGAAGGCATCGCGCAAGGCGTCGAAGGACGGCAGCACGAAATAGGCGCGCTGGAACTTGTCGATCTCGTAGCCGGTGCGCATCACCGTTTCGAGGTCGAAGGGCACGTGGTGGGCGTCCTTGCCTTCGACCGCGAACTGCAGCTCGGTAAACGACGACATCAGGCCGGCGCCAAAGGCCTTTAGCGGCTGGCCGGCCTCCTGCATCAGGCCGTATTCGGCCGTGTACCAATAAAGCCGGGAAATCATCTCGTCGCCGCCCAGCGCGATGATGTTGCCGGCCTTCTCGCCATATATCTGCATGAAATCGGCGAACACCGGTTGCGACAGCGCCGGCACGTGGCCGAAGAAGTCATGGAACATGTCGGGCTCGACAATGTAGTCGAGCTCCTGCCTCGTCCGCAGCCAGTTGGTGACCGGGAAGCGGCGACCGGCGAGATGATCGAAAAACGGGGCCGCGGGAATGAGACCGGGCACCGCGACGATCTCCCAGCCGGTCAATTTGCGCAGCTTGGCGCTGACCTCGTCGAAATCGGGAATACGGTCGAGCAGGCCGAGTTTTTCGACGCCGTCGAGATAGGAATGGTGGGCGAGCCTGCGCGTCAACTTGGTCTGGCGGTCGCACAGCGTGCGCCACACCGCCTGCTCTTCTTCGCTGTAATCGTAGCCCTGGGACACGGTGAAATCGGCGCGGCAGACCGAATAGTCGCCGCGCAATCCTTGCGCCGCGCAGTCGCGGGCATATTCGGCAACGCTCATCGTCGTCATGGTTTTTCTCCTCGCAAATCATCAATGGCTGACGTGCCGAAAAGGCTACCCGGATTTGCCGAGGCAAATCGGTTTTGATGATGGCTCGAACGGAATATTTGGGATAACATCCACTCACAAAACCCTCTATCGGAGTGAAAATGCCTCAATTCGACGATTTCGAGATCAAGATGCTCGATGTCCTGCAGCGCGACGGGCGCAAGCCGGTTTCCGAACTGGCGCAAGAGATCGGCCTGTCGACGACGCCGTGCGCGCGGCGCTTCGAGGCGCTGCAGGAGGCCGGCATCATCAAGGGATTTGCCGCGGTGATCAGCCGCCGCGCGGTCGGCCTGATGGTCGAGGTGTTCATCCAGGTGCGCCTGGTCAGCCACAGCGACGGCTCGCCCGAAAGCTTCATCGCCGCCGTGCAGCGCATGGACGAGGTGTCCTCGTGCTGGACGATGACCGGCGACCACGACTTTCTGCTGCATGTCATGGTGCCGTCGGTCGACGAGCTCAACGCTTTCGTCATGCACCGGCTGATGCGGCTCGACGGCGTGCGGGACGTCCACACGCAGTTGGTGCTGCAGAACATCAAGGGGCCGGGCCATGTGCCGCTCGGGCATCTCAGGCGATGACAATGCCTCTCTTCGCACTCCTTGGGGAAAAGCGTGTCCACATCGCCGGCCAGCTTGCGTGGACCAACCGCCCAGAGGTCCGCCATGAAAATCGTCCTGATCAATCCGCCGCACACCGCCATCGGCAGCCGCGTGCCCGACGATCATTTGCCGCCGCTCGGCCTGCTGGCGATCGGCGGGCCGCTGATCGATGCCGGCCATCAGGTGCGCCTCGTCGACGCCGAGTTTGGGCCTATGCCGCTGGATGACGTCGTACGCAACGCACTGGAGGACCACCCCGACTTCGTCCTGATCGGCCATTCCGGCTCGACCTCGGCGCACCCGACCGCCTTGCTGATTGCTGAGCAGATCAAGCAGCGGGAGCCGGCGACCATCATCATCTATGGCGGCGTTTTCCCGACCTATCATTGGCGCGACATCCTGGCCGCCACCGATGCCTTCGACTTCATCGTGCGCGGCGAGGGCGAGGCGACCGTCGTGGCGCTGGTCGAGGCGCTGGAAATGCGCCAGCCGCCGGCGAGCGTGGCCGGCATTGCCTATCGCGACGATCTCGGCCGTCCCGTCGCCACACAGGCGGCCATGACCATTGCCGACCTCGACGCCTACCGCGTCGGCTGGGAGCTGATCGACCATACCAGTTACAGCTACTGGGGCGGCAAGCGCGCCGTGGTCATGCAGTTTTCGCGCGGCTGCCCGCATCTGTGCAACTATTGCGGCCAGCGCGGCTTCTGGACCCGCTGGCGGCATCGCGATCCGGTGAAATTCGCCAGGGAGATCGCCTGGCTGCACCGCGAGCACGGCATCGAACTGATCAATCTCGCCGACGAGAATCCGACGGTCTCGAAGAAGGCCTGGCGTGCCTTCCTCGACGCCCTTATCGCCGAGAACGTGCCGGTGCTGATCGTCGGTTCGACCCGTGCCGACGACATCGTGCGCGATGCCGACATCCTGCATCTCTACCGCAAGGCCGGTGTCATCCGCTGGCTGCTCGGCATGGAAAACACCGACGAGCAGACGCTGCAATTGATCCGCAAGGGCGGCAGCATCTCATCCGACCGCGAGGCGATAAGGCTGCTGCGCCTCAACGGCATCCTGTCGATGGCGACCTGGGTGGCCGGCTTCGAGGACGAAGGGTTCCGCGACCTGTGGCGCGGCTTTCGCCAGCTCATCGCCTACGACCCCGACCAGATCCAGGCGCTTTATGTGACGCCGCATCGCTGGACGCCGTTCTTCCGCATCGCGCGGGATCGCAAGGTGATCCAGCAGGATGCGCGCCTGTGGGACTACAAGCACCAGGTGCTGCAGATGACGCAGCTGAAACCCTGGATGCTGTTCTTCAGTGTCAAGCTGATCGAGCTGGCGGTGCAGTCGCGGCCGAAGGCGCTGGCCCGCATCCTGTTCCACAAGGATCCCGAGCAGCGCCATTCGATGCGCTGGTACACGCAGATGGGCCGCCGCGTGTGGTTCCGCGAGGTCTGGGGCTTTCTGGTCCGCGACATCAGGGTGAAAGACGGCCCGACGCTGGCCGAATTCTGGGGCGCGCCGCAGGACGCCGAGGAGGAATCGATGTCCGTTCGACGCCCGGTACGCAAGCTGGCACCGCCCGAGGTCACGATTTTGCCGAGTGCCTGACTGTTGCTGTGCCCTGGTTAAGGGGTGTTGAGATTCAGGTCAGGCCGAGCCGAAAACGGTGGCTTTCGAGAACCGGAGCGCAGCGGACGTTCGGGTCCGTGAGCACCGGAAGCGGAGAAAGTCGCCGTTTGCAGGCCGGCATCACCTGAATATCAATGCCCATCAAGGCACGATCAGCGTGCCGGCACCGTGCTCGGTGAACAGTTCCAACAGCACCGCATGCGGCGTCTTGCCGTTGAGGATGACGACGCCTTCGACACCGCGTTCGATCGCTTCGATGCAGGTCTCGACCTTGGGGATCATGCCGCCCGAGACCGTGCCGTCCTTGATCAGCGCCTTGGCCTCGGCCACGGTCAGTTCGTCGATCAGCTTCTTGTTCTTGTCGAGCACACCAGGCACGTCGGTGAGGAACAGCAGGCGCGTCGCCTGGCAGGCGCCGGCAATGGCGCCGGCGAAGGTGTCGGCATTGATGTTGTAGGTGTGGCCGTCGCGGCCTGGCGCCACCGGCGCCAGCACCGGGATCATTTCGGAGCGTGCCAGAAGATCGAGCAAGGTGCGGTCGACCTCGACCGGCTCGCCGACGAAGCCGAGATCGAGCACGCGCTCGATGTTGGAGTCCGGATCGATCATGGTCTTGCGAGCCTTTTCGGCGAAAACCATGTTGCCGTCCTTGCCGCAGAGACCGATCGCCCATTCGCCCTCGGCGTTGATCAGCGCGACGATCTCCTTGTTGATCGAACCGGCCAGCACCATTTCGACGATCTCGACCGTCTTCTGGTCGGTGACGCGCAGGCCGCCCTCGAACTTCGATTCGATGCCCATCTTGGCCAGCATGGCGCCGATCTGCGGGCCGCCGCCATGGACGACGATCGGGTTGACGCCGGACTGCTTGAGCAGCGCGATGTCGCGCGCGAAGGCCTTGCCGAGTTCGATATCGCCCATGGCATGGCCGCCATATTTCACCACGACCGTCTTGTGTTCGTAGCGCTGCATGTAGGGCAGCGCCCGCGACAACAGGGCTGCCTGCATTTCGGCGGTGGCGGTTATTTCCGTCATCGGTTTGGTTCCCGGCTTTTTATTTTAAGCACGTCGTTGTCTCAAAACCGCTGGACACTTTTGGGCGACATGCATCAGGTAAGGACGGCGGCGTCTTAGCGGGAATTGGCGCCGCCCGCAAATGGCTTTGCTGTCATATTCAAGCGCTTCACGACCTCGTCATCGTGTCGGCACCATCAGCGGCGCCCTGCGGTCCAGCCAACCCGAGATCTTCTCCATCTGCGCGGCGAGCGACAAAAGCGTCTCTTCGTCGCCCGGACGGCCGGCCGCCTGGACGCCGAGCGGCAGGCCGGCGTCAGTGACATGGACCGGCAGCGCGATCGACGGCTGGCCGCTGACATTCTGGATCGCCGGCCAATGGGTGAACCAGAGGCTCTTGTCCATCAATTGGCCGAAGAACGGCTTCAGCTTCAGCAAGGGTGTCAGGTGAAGCTTGTCGAGCAGGTTCTCGATGAGCTCGTCGGCGCCTTTCGGATCCATGGCGCCGCAGGCGAGCGGCGGGTGGGCAATGACCGGCATCAGCACGGCATCATACTGCGCGGTCTCCGAAATCAGCTGCCGCGAGGCGGCATGCAGCCGCTGCAGGTCGGCATAGGTCTCGCCGGCCGACACTATTTCGCCGAAGCGGGCGAGCACCCGCGTCGCCCGCTCGATGTCGCCGGTAACGGAACGGCCGACACGCAGCGCTTCGGCCCGCATCGTGCCGGCGACTGCGGAGGCAACCGTCCTGCAGAAATCGGCGAAGAACTCGCGGCCGATAAAGGGCAGGTCGATCTCCTTGACCGTGTGGCCGCCCTCGCGGGCAAGCGCCATCGCCGTGTCGAGCGCCTTGAGCGTCTCGTCCGAGATCGGCAGGCCAAGCGGGGATTTGCGGTACACGGCCAGGCTGAGCTTGCCGGGATCGCGCGCGGCAGCGGCCGCGAACGTGCCCTTCGGCGGCGGCGCGGCATAGGGCGACAGAGGATCGGACCCATGGGTGAGGTCGAGCAGCAGCGCGCAATCACGCACCGAACGGGTGAGCGCATGGTCGACGACCATGCCGTACCAGCTTTCGCTCACCAGCGGCGTCAGCGGGGTGCGGCCGCGCGACGTCTTCAGGCCGACAAGCCCGGTGCAGGCGGCAGGCACGCGGATCGAGCCGCCGCCATCGGAGGCATGTGCCACCGGCACGACGCCGGCTGCGACCAGTGCAGCCGAACCGCCCGAAGAGCCGCCGCTGGTGTGACCGGTGTTCCACGGATTGCGGGTGATGCCGAAGGCCCTGGATTCGGTCATCAATCGAAGCCCGTGCTCCGGCGATATCGAGGTGACGATCGGGATAAGCCCGGCAGCGAGATAGCGGTCGGTCAGCACCGAATTGACATCGGCCAGCCATGCCGGAATGCGGCTGCCGCCATGCGTCGGCACGCCCTTGATGGCGATGCCTAGATCCTTGATGGCGAAGGGAACACCGGCCAGCGGCAGCGAGGGGTCGACGGTCTTGGCGCGGGCCCGCGCGGCATCGTAGAGCGGCTCGGCCGTCGCATTGATGTCGGGACGGGTGGCCTCGGCGCGGGCGATCGCGGCGTCGGTCAGCTCGACGGCCGAAACCTCGCCCTTGCGGACCAGATCGGCGAGGCCCGCGGCATCTTCCTCCCAAAGGATCCGTTCGACCGACATGCGCGCTCCCCCACCACTGAGGGCAAGCTAGCCAGTGGCGATTCCATTGGCAATCGGTCGACGGACCCGGCTGGCGACACACAAAAGCTTAGGCGTGCACAAGGTTATTTCCGCCGTTGCAAATACATTGCAATCGCCTAACTTGCCGCAGATGACGCCGCAGGACATCACCAAGCTGATCGTCCGGACTTCGATGAAGGATCGGGCCGCGTTCGATCTGCTTTACCGGCAGACCAGCGCGAAACTTTTTGGCGTCTGTCTTCGTGTATTGAACGACCGGGGAGATGCGGAAGAAGCGCTACAGGAAGTCTTCGTCAAGATATGGACGAAGGCGGATCGTTTTGCCGTCTCCGATCTAAGCCCGATCTCCTGGCTGGTGGCAATTGCGCGTAATCATGCGATCGATCGCATACGAGCGCGGCGCAGGCCTGCCGCCGACCTCGATGCCGCGCTCGACGTGGCCGATCCGGCGCCGGGGCCTGAAGCGATGGCGGTGGCGGGCGACGAATCCGAACGTATCCACCATTGTCTCGATGAGTTGGAGAAGGACCGGGCAGCCGCCGTCCGGGGCGCCTATCTCAAGGGCGAGAGCTATGCCGAACTGGCGGAGCGCCATGGCGTGCCGCTGAACACGATGCGTACATGGCTGCGCCGCAGCCTGTTGAAACTCAGAGAATGTCTGGAAAGATGACGCTGGCAGAAGACACAGGACCGGAACGTGGAGGCGACGACCTGCTCGCCGCCGAATACGTTCTCGGCGTGCTCGATGCCGACGAACGCCAGATCGTCGCCCGCCGCATCGATGCGGATACGGTTTTTGCTCGTCTTGTCGAGGGCTGGGAGGTCAGTCTCTCGCCGCTGGCCGCCGCCTACCCGAAAATCGAGCCGCCGGTTTCGGTGAAGACCGCGGTCGACCGCCGGCT
>NZ_RZTB01000114.1:0-4059 GCF_003997735.1 Mesorhizobium sp. M7A.F.Ca.MR.148.00.0.0
GACTCGCCTGAAGGCAGCAGCCCCAGCTGCGGCCGGGGATGGTTGCCGTCGCGGTAGTTGACGCTCTCGAAACCGATGCGGCCCTTCGCCAGCGCGTCTCCCGGTTGCTTCCGCCTGGCCTACGAACGGGCTTTCCGTCAAGGGGGTCCACGGCGGCCCCGCCCTTTTGATCCGGCGGCTCGGGCCAGTTATCGCGCAAGAGATCGGAATCCGCATTCTTCTCAAAGAGAGCGTGGCTTTCGCTGTGTCATCGGTCATCAAATAGTTTCTTGAATCAGGTTGGTGTCCGCAGCCCGAGGTTGAACGGCGAATATTGATGACCGCCGCGAAGCCGCTCGCTCGCTACGGCGCCATCGAGGAGCGCGCTCGCGAGCGGCTTCGCTACCGCCGAGCGACACAACCTCTGGCGACGCGACCCTGCTGATCTCCTTGGACCCATTCATTTGTGCGGAGGCGCTATGGGCAGCGATGGGTGGGTACGTCAACTACCTGATGCCATAGTATCGGTGCTTTCGCGGAAGGTTTAGAAGCCATCTTGTTGCAGCACATTCCCCGAAGACATCCGAATGGAGGGCAACGCAACCAACAATATTCAATGAGGATCCCGGCACCACCAGACCAAACCCAGACCAAACAAAGCTGCCTCCGGCATTCTGCTTCAATGTTAAACGACGAACATATGCCGCAAACCACTAGCCATTAAACAGCTCTCTTCTTTGACGACTATGTGCAGAGGACTTAATATGGACACCGACGCTTTCACGGCTCATGAATCTAGCGTTCGTCGTTATTGCCGGGCGTTCCCCACCGTCTTTACGAAGGCCCTTGGGGCGACGATCTGGGACGAGACGGGTAAGCCCTTTATCGATTTCCTGGTGGGTTCCGGCGCACTCAACTACGGGCACAACAATCCGGATATTATGGCGCCGGCGATTGAATATCTCGTCGGTGAGAACATTCTTCTGTCGCTTGATATGCATACGGCGGCAAAGCGTGACTTCATTGAAGGGTTCGTCGATTGGATCCTGAAACCCAGAGGCCTTTCATACAAGATTCAGTTTCCTGGGCCGACCGGCACGAACGCCAACGAAGCGGCTCTGGCGCTGGCGCGAAAATACACCGGCCGCTCGAGCGTCATGGCCTTTACGAATGCGTTCCACGGCATGTCGCTCGGCTCTCTAGCGGTGTCGGGCTCGGCCTCAACCAGGGAACTGGGAGGCGTCGCTCGCCACGATGTGATCCGTGTTCCCTATGACGGCTATCCGAGCCAAGCTTTCGATTCCGCCAGTTACATCGACAGCGTTTTGAGCGACCCGGGGAGCGGCATAGAAAAGCCTGCCGCAATCATTCTGGAGACCATCCAGGCAGAGGGCGGCATGAACGCCGCATCCGCAGCGTGGCTCACGGAAATTCAGCGCATTTGCCGCACGCATGGCATTGTTTTTATCGTCGACGACATCCAGGCAGGTGCGGGCCGAACTGGCGACTTCTTCTCATTCGAGTCTGCAAAAATCGAACCGGATATTGTTTGTCTTTCTAAGTCCCTTAGCGGTTCAGGTAGTCCGTTGTCCATCGTTCTGATTCGACCCTACTTGGATATATGGAAGCCCGGAGAACATAGCGGGACCTTCAGAGGAAACAATTTCGCCTTCGTGACGGCAGGAGCCATGTGCAAGATGTGGTCGGATAGGAAATTTACTGCAGGTGTCGAGCGGACAGCCGTCAGGCTGCAAACGCACCTCGATCGCCTGGTTGCGAAATTTCCAAGATACATCGAACAGAAGCGCGGCCGCGGTCTGATGGCCGGCCTGAAATGCCGTTCACCGGCAGTTGTCGGCCGCGTGCACGATGTCGCATTCGAAAATGGCCTTCTTATCGAATCCTCGGGGCCAAATCGCGACGTTATCAAAGTCCTCCCGCCGATAACCATCACCGATGCCGAACTCGATCGTGGCATCACCATCCTTGAACACGCACTACAGGAGCAAGACAATGCCTAGTCAGATATCTCAAGTGCCAGCCATCTCGCCGGTTTCGATCAAAGAACGGACCGGGTCGATCAACACGGCGGAGATCATCTCGGTCCTGAAAGGTGAGCTCACCGCTCTGCACATCAAGCAAGCTTTCAGCACCGAAGTAGCAGAGGAGATCACTACGAACTTTATTGGAAGCTCCGGTCTCAGAGAGCGTAAAGATGGTGTGCCCGGACAATATGTCGGCGCATCTCACTACAGAAAGGATGCAGCCACCTATTTCGCAGACGCCGAAAACGCGCGGCCGTACGTCGATGCCCTTTTTAAGAATTTGGTTGACCCGGTTCGAGCAGTATTCGGGGCGTTGAAGCGAGAGCTTCACAACCAGGGAATCGAATTGCGGCTAGCGCGTTCCGAACACGGCCAGGCCAATGTTTGTCGCGGCCTCAGTTGGTCGGGCACAGGCACCTTTTCCTTGGATCCCCACGACGACGTCGCTCAAGTCTTACGTGCTGGCGATGATTACGAGCTTTCTGCGGTGGCGCACAATACGGTCGCAGCGCTCAACCTCTATCCCAGCATGCCTGAGCAAGGCGGCAATCTGAAGCTCTGGAGCCACAAGCCGACGGTTGCGGACCGGATATCGCAAGGTGTGGAGACCACTGGATACCCCTATTCGGCAGCCTATCTGGAGGCCGTCCCTTGCCGCGAGTTCGAGCTCAAAACTGGGGATATCGCCCTAATCGATGGCGGCTTCGTTCACGGGGTTACCGGTCAATCAGGCGACGGAAAGCGTCGCCTGGTGCTGAATTGCTTTTTCGGATTTGCCCGGCCTGACCTTGTTCTCTGGTGGACCTGAAGTTGGACGTCGCACCGTAGACCTTGATCAGCATGGTCGACGAGGCACATCTCGACGAATTGCGCCAGCTGCGGCTGGTGCGGGCGCTGGCGGTGGGCATCCAAGAGAACTGGCTTGAAGCGATCCGTCTGCGCGAGCTCACGAAGGAGAGCCTGAGGGCATTGGCCGCCTGAGCACCGCCCGTGTGTCCGCCGCTCCGCTAGACGGCGGCTGCGCGGCGGACACTCAACGTCACCACTGAATGCCACGCCATTTTAGCAGAACTTGACGCACACAACTCACCAGGCGACGCCGCATCGCAGAGTGCAGGGCGCTCCAGATGGTTGAGCCGGAATCTTCTCGTCCATCACGCGCGCCACCTCCTGTTGACCGGTACGCGGGGCTGCTCTCAGATTTTGCAGCCGCCGATGGGCCGAGGACTCCACGACATAACGCTCGTCTACGCCAACCTCGCCGAGGTTCAGGCGCACTCTCAGCTTTGCCGCATCAGGAGCGTCTCTTCGGCCAGCGCCTGCCATGGTGGCATCTGCGCGGTCTTCGCATCGTACGGTTTGAGATCGAACTGATATGGTGTGCGCTGGCGCAGCATGAACTCCTCCGACGGCGCGTGGTCGGCCCTGGTGCTGTGCCCCGAACCTATTCGGCCGTTCCGTCCTGCAGCAAGTCACCAAGACCCCAAAGTACTGGCGTAGTTGCGCCACGCGATTCAGACCGCGCCCGCAGCGGAAAACCTCCCGGTCAGCCTTCTCGATCACCTCATGAATGTGAACACAACCCCGGCCCGAGGATGCGATGGACGAAAACTCGCGTTCCGCAGGTCCGTGGGCGTTGTGTCATCGTGTTGTTCACACTGCGAGGCCGCATTCGTGGGTCGACTATGAGACCCGGCAGCCATAACGGGATTATTGGCGCAATCCGGGCTCAGCGGCCTTACATTACAGAAAAGACCGAGACTCTAATCGTCGCCTGACGACACTTCGGCGGCGCTCACCGCTTCCTCCAGTTCGATGATCCCGAGGCTTACCGCCTTCATAGCAGCGACCGTTCTGCTGCCCGTGTCCAATTTCCGCATTACGTTTTTTATGTGAAAATTCACAGTGTTTTCGGACCTGTTAAGTATTCGTCCTATCTCCCACGACGATTTCCCTCTGGCTGCCCAGAGTATGCACTCTATTTCCCTTGCGGAAAGGACGGGCACTTCTTCGAGTTGGGGGCGTTCCATAATCC
>NZ_RZTB01000114.1:4069-15159 GCF_003997735.1 Mesorhizobium sp. M7A.F.Ca.MR.148.00.0.0
CCATAATCCCTTCTCCGCAACCGTTTGCACCGAATATTGCGAGCGGCGCACAAAGCTGCGGCTAAGGCTCGGCGCGCCGTCCTTGGCAGGTCGGCGTTAAAGCTTTAGCACGGAGTTTCCCCTCGGTGAGTTATCGGAACGTAAAATTATATTGATCTTTATATTGCACAACTTCAAAATGGTGAAACATCTTATATTCTGGATAGTTGTGAATGGGATTACCGAAAGTCTGTCCGACGCAGTTGATAAGGTGGGCTTGGCTCTGGCCCGCCCGCCAACCCGACGGGAGGACGAACATCTCCCGGGCAATCCTTTCGACTTGCATTGGGAAAATCAACCTCACTTCCGGTCCTCGTCGCTTGAATCGGCGGTCCTCGCGGTCGCGTGTATGTCGCGTCCGAGGCCTTCTTGGAACCTGCCGGATGCCACATGCCAAGGGACAACGCGGTGTCGACCGGCAGCTAACGCAGGGCCAGCAGTGTTGCCGGAATGGCGGCAGCTCAAACGGTTAGCGTAGCGAGAGTGTCACATAGTGCCACCGAAACTATCGCCAACCCGAGCCCACTCCAGAGAGTTTGAAACTTGGTCGTTGATAGTCGCTCAGGCGCTGAGGCTCACGCGTGTTAGAGGCTCTCGAATGTGTAGTATTTGGAAACCTACATTCACCGGGCCGATGAGACGTTCATACGGCATCTGATTCCGGCTCAGATCAGTCTGGCGATACGGTCCATGATCGAGAGTCGGCTTTCGCCACAGTATTCTCACCGGGCGCCTGCACTGATGAGGCACGAACCGTCTTCAACAGTTCGTCTCGCGTCAGCCAAACGAGCCAATCGTCGTCATCTATCCCGTGCGCGGGCAAGTGCAGGACTGATCCGTGTGGCTCCTGATGTAGATACCCATACTGATCGACAACGCCTTTTTGGATGTGCCAATCGGCAACCAGCGCATAGATGAAGTCCGGCGACCATTTAGCCCAGGCTAGTCCAAATGCAATGCGACCGATAAAGGTAGAGAGACCGCGGCCTCTGAAGTCCTCGCGCAACCAGATGTCGCCATGATAGGCGACCAGCCCAGTCATGCTGCGGCCAGTGGGCGCATCGCAGCGAGACGAGGAACCAGACCCGGCTATGAAGGTAGGATCCGCGAACCAGGCTCTCAACGACCCAAGGTGCTCAGCAACGTCTGTGTTGGTTAGATGATATAGACGCATTGCTTGTACATGCGCTACTCTTCCATCCTGATCACGCCCGACGATCCAAAAGGCCTTTCCAGGCGGAAGATAAGAACAGTCGGGACGGAAGCTTGGATACGTCGGTGACTTCCCGGGAAGTCTGCTGGTGATCCCAACGTACTCTTCAAAACCTTCGCCCATGGTAATGTGAAGGCCCATCTTGCGCCCCAACTCGTCTGCCGCACAGATGCACCTCGCAAGCTCTAGGGTCGTGACGTTGCTCTGCATGCCGATGCCCTTCAGTGCGCTGAACACACGGTGACTTCTAGAGCTTGCGGGAAAGCACTGATACTACGGCATCTAGTAGTTGACGCGTCCGCTTATAGGCGGGAATGACTTTTAGCATGACGAACAGCAAGCGCACGGAACATAGGATATCCTTCGGGATCGTCGCTCGTCCGAGCGCCACGCCGTTAAAGGCGGGCCGCACACGGTCTCGCCAGGGGTGGCGTAACGTGCCGGCGCGAGCTGGAAGAAGATCGGCTAGGTCGCATCGGTGCGATGACTGCAAGATAGCGGCTAAAACTTGACGAAATTGCTCACGCGGCCGTCTCGACATTCATTCCGCTCGTCATCCTAGCTGATTCTCGGCCTCTTACCAACTACTAGGGTGTAGTGTGGATTTCCTACGGCACCAGCACGTATTTAGCTGCCTGACGAGTGATCCTCTGCTGGGGGGCCTAATAGTGCCCGTTATCCCTCGTCTGAGCATCATGTGAATAGTGGGAGGCTTGTGTGGTTTTCGATTATATCGTGATCGGTGGCGGTTCCTCTGGATCCGTCGTAGCGAGCAGGCTCTCCGCCGATGGACATCGCGTACTGCTCATCGAAGCCGGTCCTGATACGCCCCCGAATGCCGTCCCTGATGACATCTTGGAAGGCAATCCAACACGTGCTTACTTCAATCCTGATTATCAATGGCCTTTACTCGACGCGACCACAGTCCGGGATGGCCGCAAGCCCATTCATTACGAGCAGGCCCGGGTGATGGGCGGCGGCTCCAGCATCAATGCTCAGGTGGCCAACCGCGGTGGTCCCGAAGACTACAATGACTGGGCCTCGAGCGGTGCAGCGGGCTGGAGTTGGGAGGAGGTTCTACCCTACTTCCGTCGCCTCGAATGCGATCTGGATTTCGGCGGCGAATTTCACGGCAAGGCTGGTCCGCTGCCGATAAGTCGGGTGCGGCGATCAGACTGGTCCGGCTTTATCCGAGCGGTATCGAGAGCGTATGAAAATGAGGGTATTCATTTCAGGCCGGACTTCAATGGTGGTTTTGGTGACGGCTACTCCGTCGTTCCCTTGACCAACCGAAACGGCCACCGCGTTTCCGCTGCGATGGCCTACTTGTCCGAGAGCGTCCGCTCTCGACGCAATTTGACAATCTTGCCGGCAACGACGGTTGTGCGTCTGGCCTTTTCAGGCCGCACCGTCACGGGGGTGGAGACGGAAAACAACTTCGGCCAGCAGTCGTATCTCGCTTCAAGTGTGATCCTCTGCGCCGGAGCTGTCCACTCCCCCACCATATTGATGCGCTCCGGGGTAGGCCCGGCCGAGCAACTGACAAATCTCGGTATTCCGGTTGTGGCAGATGTAAGAGGTGTGGGCCAGAACCTTCAAGAACATCCAGGGATCGCCGTTTCTGCGTATTTGAAACCAAGCGATCGCATGGCGCCCAATGTGAGCGGCCACATCCAGATGCACGCCCGTTACTCGTCGGGCTACAATGGGTGCCCGTCGACGGACATGGCAATATCGGGAGTTGCGAAGTCGGCCTGGCACCCGCTGGGCAAGCGCCTCGGCTCCCTCTATTTGTGGGTCAACCGAGTTTACTCGACAGGAACGATCGTGCTCAAGGATCGCTCTCATACTGTAGAGCCGCAGGTAGATTTCAACTGGTTGAGCGACAAGCGGGACGCCGATCGACTGAAGCACGGATTCTGTTTCATGGCCCGCCTACTGAAGCAGGATTCCCTGTCGGCGGTCGCGCTTGACCCTTTTCCCTCAGCTTGGAATGCACGAGCGAAGCAGGTCAGTAAGGTCAATTGCGTTAATTACGGACTCACCTCGGTGCTTGCTTTGCTTATGGACAGTTCTCCACGCTTGCGCCGCGCCCTCATTAGTCATGTCATAACCGATGGTCATAGCATTGCAGATCTGATCAAAAACGAGGAGCATCTCGACCGATTTGTCCGACAGAATGTGACCGGCAATTGGCATCCGACTTCGAGCTGCAAGATAGGGCAAGCCTCCGACCCTGCTGCGGTGACTGATCCGTCGGGCCGGGTTCGGGGCGTTTCGGGTTTGAGGATTGCCGATGCTTCGGTGATGCCGTTCTGCCCCCGGGCCAATACAAACATTCCAACGATCATGGTGGCTGAGAAGATGGTTGACGCAATTTTAAAAGAAAACCGGGAATCATCAGCGAAAAGGTGATCAAAAAACTTCTTGTGGCCGGATTCGTTTTTGGCCAAGCGATCGAGGTTTATGAGCTGTCAAATGCCAGACAAGTCCCGAAGAGGTAGAACTTGCCGTTGCTTTCACCCACACAAGCTTGGCAATTCCGTCCCTATCAACATGCATACTGATGCTTGCTGTTGCGCATTGCCAACGCACTGGAACGTGGCGGTCATTCGCCTGTATCAACATCGCAAGGCGATACGGGCTGGGTGTACGGCGTCCACACCCTGGCCAGCGTGAATTTGGGCAGATCTCGCGCAGATCATCGAACAGGCTTTCGCATTTGCAGGAAAGTGCTCATCGTCCCTTCTTGAACTCGAGGGCGGTCACAAACCTCGCCTGCTACGGATGTTCAGGGACCGTTAAGTCCAATTGTACAGTAATTTCGCATATTCTTAACATATTTTCTGTTGCGCCGGTGGGTAATCTAGAGGATATTCGCTTCGACAGAGAATAGATCTGTGAATGTAAAACAAGCTTTTGGCTTAAGTAGCCCCACAGGGGCACAGCACCGACGGAGGAGCGACTATGACTACGCTACCGCAAATCTCATTGGCGAAACTGTCATCCGATGCAACGCGACGTGAAGAGCAACAGCGATTATGCACGGCCTGCGAGGAGTACGGATTCTTCTACCTTATCGAGCACGGAATCCCGAAAGAACAGATTACACAAGCCATCGATGCTTCCCGGCGCTTCTTCGCGTTGCCCCTGGCTACGAAGGAACGCTATGGTCACGCCTTTCAAAACGTCCACCCCACCACCGCCCGTGGATACAGTCCGTTGCACGGTGAAATGCTGCATCCCGAGGCCGGACCGGACCCAAAGGAAATGTTCGACCTCGGTATCGAGAATGAAAGCGACCGGCGTCCATTTGCCGGACGCACACGCCTTCCGGACGACGCCTTAGCTCCAGGTTTCGCGCGGAGCCTCCTAGCTTTGCAGGCCACCGTGCTTAATGGCGTCGTCCCGCCGCTCGGGAACGCGCTGGCCGACCTGCTCGATATGGAAAAAGGCTGGTTCCAACGCCATTTCAGCCCGCCGACGGTTCTGCAACGCGTGATCCGATATCCGTCTACCGGTGGCGCGGCCGCTAAGCATACCGACAATGGTTTTTTCACGCTGCTGCTGCAGGAGGAACTCCCCACGCGATCCTTGCAGGTGTGGTTCCACGGGCGTTGGATACCGGCGCCGAGCCTCCCCGATAGTCTCGTTGTCAATCTGGGCGACATGCTTCAGGTGTTGAGCGATAACCGGTTCAAGAGTACGCCGCATCAGGTCGTGCACATTGGTCCGGCCGAACGAATTTCCCTGCCCTTCTTTATCTATCCCGACATCGATGCTCGCCTGGCTTCGCGGCAAGGCAATCACACCTTTGGTGTCGCGGAGATGATGCTGCGAAACTACGAGTCAATATGGGAAAAGGGGAATGGGGCCGGGCGCGCGCGTGAGTTGCAGTAGGTGTTCGGCTTTATGAAACGGGAGCAAACTGCGGCGACGATGTAGCACACCCTGACGTGAGCCCTAGAAGAACTCTCTGAGTGCCGCCGTCGCGTAACGCGGCGGCCTCTAGGCCTTTGGAATGAGGCACGCTGGGACTGCCAAATTGTTTAGATTGCGCCGAACGAGATCCTAGCGCTGCGCTGAGGCGAGGATTTCTGACGCGGAAATTGAGCGATTAATCTGGATGCAAGGAGATAATTACAACCAAAGGGAGTGTTTGTCTGGGTCGAGCCGTGCCCGCACGAGCACTCGCGAACGCTCCGGTTAATATCTTTGTCAAACCGTCTGAACTCCAGCTTGGCCTCTGGAACTACTTCGCTACCGGAAGGCCTCTTTTCATCTGTCAGGCACCGCTCGTTCGCCGCGGACGGAAGCCATTTTTGTGGTCCTCTTCTTTGCAGCGCTAGTCTCGCCTGACAGGGTCAACCTCAAGGCCGACGAGGCGCATTCGAGATCCTGACAATCTTCAAGGAAATGAGAAAAGCCAATGTGCGCGAGGCATGATTTCAACAACGCATTAGAAGTAACGCAGAATTGGATCAGCGATCTGATGTGGAGACTTCGCTGGCACGATCGCGAGCGGGTCTACCAAGCTCTGATTGCGACGCTGCACGCCCTGCGCGACTGCCTGGATCGCGACCATGCCGTTTACATGGGCGCTCGGTTGCCGGCTTTGCTTCGCGGCTTCTACTACGAGGGGTGGAATCCCGGCCGCCGGGCCAACGCCAGAGACCGGAATTCGTTTCTCGACCGGATCCACGACGGCGTCCATCGTGACCCGGCGGTGAATCCGGAAGAGGTTGCCCGCTCGGTCATAGCCCAGTTTGTGGACCGCCTGCCTGCAGCAGAGGTCAAAGGTGCCAAGTCCGCCATTCCAAGAGGGCTGCGTAACCTTTGGCCAGTCCAAGACGAAGCGGGGCACTGAGCGCTCCGGTATCAAGGATGGGCTGGAAAGTCCCAGTCGTATCGAGGCGCGATTTGAACCCGCAGGACGAGGGGCACCGCCGCATCATGAGTCACGTGAACGCATGGATATGAACGTCATCTCACGATCGGTGGGACAAGCGGCCAAACAAAACGTGAGCTGGGAGGAACTACGGTGAAAAAGTGGAAACACGACGAAAGCAGGAATGACCCCTTGAGGCGTGCAATCCTGAGGGGGATGGCTGCAGCCGGCATAGCGGCGATGGCAATGGCCTCGTTTGCCGGTTCGGCTTCGGCGCAGTCGCTGCTCGAGAAGATCAAGAACGGAGAGACGATCCGGATCGGCTTCTCCAACGAGATTCCCTGGGCCTATCCCGGCGAGAACAACGAGCCGCTCGGTTTCGTCAATGCGATGACGATCGACATTCTGAAGAGGCTGGGCACGACCAAGGTCGAGCCCATCGTCACCGAATGGGGCTCGCTGATCCCTGGCCTGCAGGCCGGTCGCTTCGACATCATCACGGGCGGCATGTTCATCCTCCCCGAGCGCTGCCGGAACGTGCTTTTCACAGAGCCGCTCGGCAAGGGCGCCGACGGGCTGCTCGTGCCGAAGGGCAACCCGGAAGAACTGCACTCCTACCAGGACGTGCGCGACAAGGGCCTCACCTTTGTCACCGCCTCCGGTTACGATTCGGTGAAGTACGCGCAAGAAGTCGGCATTGCCGACGACAAGATCATGCAGGTCGCCGGACCGGCGGAGATCGTGCAGGCTGTGAAGGCCGGCCGCGCCGCCGCTGGCGCCGGCGACTACTTCACCATGAAGAAATTTGCCGACCAAGATGACAGCACCGAGCTGGCCGATCCGTTTACCCCGCCCGCCATTGGCTATCCTGCTTTCGCCTTCCTGCCCAACCAGCAGGAGGCGGTCGACGCGTTCAATGCGGTGATGAAAGACTATATCGGTTCCGACGAGATGATGGCGTCGGTCGGTAAGTACGGCTACACTAAAGCCGCCCTGCCGGACGGCACCACGACCGCCGAACTCTGCAAGGGGTAGTTCCGGTGGAATTGCCGTCCATGAGCCTGACCGCCTCCCCCGGTCTCAGGCCGGGGAGCGCTCAGCGGAGACAGAGACATGAACGAATTCGCGCTCGGCTTCAGCGTGGCCGCGCTGGCTAGAGGCGTCGCGATCACCCTGATCGTGACCCTCGGGGCATCTGTGGTGGCGATCGTCCTGGGGCTGATCGTCGGCTTGATGCGGGTCTCGCCCCGTTGGCCGCTACGCTGGTTCGGCATCGCCTATATCGAATTTTTACGCGGAACATCGATGCTTGTGCAGCTCTACTGGTGGTTCTTCGTGCTGCCTATCTTCGGGGTCGCGTTGTCACCCTGGACCGTCGCAATCTTCGGTATCGGCATGTCCGTTTCCAGTTACGGCGCCGAGCTGGTCCGCGCCGCCCTCCAGGCCGTCGACCGCAGCCAGTATGAAGCGAGCATCGCGCTCAACTTCTCATGGCTCTCCATGATGCGCCGTATCGTCCTGCCGCAGGCGATCCGCGCCATGCTGCCCGCCTGGGGCACTCTGCTGATCGAGCTGCTTAAAGGTACATCGCTCATCTTCTTCATCACCATTACCGAGCTGACCACCGCCTCCAAGCTGGCGGCCGACGCCACCGGCAATTACCTCCTGTTCTTCGCGGTGGCGCTGTTCGGCTACTACGTCATTGCGCGCGCCCTCATCACGCCCTTCGTGCGCTGGCTGGAACGCCGCTTCTCGCGCGGCTTTGTTCGGGAGGCGCTGGCATGAACATCTGGGACTGGTCGTATGTCTGGGAGGCGATCCCGTATCTCTACCGGGGCGCGATTGTCACAGTTCAGGCCACGCTGCTCGGCTTCGCGATCGCGCTGGTGCTGGGGCTGGTCTTCGCGCTGATCCGCCAGTCGCCGAACCGCTACATCTCCACTGCCATGACGGAGATCGTGGAGTTCATCCGCTCAACGCCCCTGCTGCTGCAGGTGTTCTTCGTCTATTTCGTCGGCCCGCAATTCGGCATTGTCATTCCCGCGTGGACGGCCGGGATCGGTGTGCTCGGCATCCACTACGCCGCCTATTGCTCCGAGGTCTACCGTTCGGGCATCGAGAATGTGGACGGCGGGCAGTGGGAGGCCTGCACCGCGCTAAACCTGTCGCGCGTGCGCAGTTGGCGGGCTATCATCCTGCCGCAGGCGATCCCGCCCATCGTGCCCGGCCTGGGCAACTACTTCATCGGCATGTTCAAGGACACACCGATTCTAGCGGCGATCGCGGTCCTTGAGATGCTGCAGCAGGCGAAGAATTTCGGCGGCAACAACTATCGGTACATCGAGGCGATCACCATGGTCGGCTTCTTCTATCTCGTGTTCAGCCTGGTCGCTTCGGCAATCGTGCAGTCGGTGAGCGTCTGGCTCAACCGCCGCTACCATCTGCAGTAGGAGGTCCGCCATGAACGAATCCATGGTCTTCAAGAATGTCACGACGCGCTATAGCGTGCTGGACGAGCTTACCCACGATATGGCGCGCAAAGAGAAAGTCATGAGCGAACCCATGGTCCGTTTCGACAACGTCACCAAGCGCTACGGCGCGCTGACGGTGCTGGACGGGCTCAATCTCGACATCGCTCGCAACGAGAAGGTGTCGATCATCGGCCCCTCCGGCTCGGGCAAGACCACTGTGCTGCGCATGCTGATGACGCTGGAGCGCATCAACGGGGGGGTGATCTGGGTCGACGGGGAGCCGCTCACGCACATGCAGAAGAACGGCCAGATGGTGCCGGCGAGCGATCAGCACCTGCGGCGCGTACGCGGCAAGATCGGCATGGTGTTCCAGCACTTCAACCTATTTCCGCACATGACCGCGCTGCAGAACTGCATGGAGGCGCCGGTCTCGGTGCTTGGGCTCTCCAGGCAGGAGGCTGAGGCCCGAGTGGCGGAGCTGCTCGATTTGGTGGGGCTCGGCGACAAGATGAACCATTTCCCGATCCAGCTCTCCGGCGGCCAGAAGCAGCGCGTGGCGATCGCTCGGGCGCTGGCCATGCGGCCTAAGGTGATGCTGTTCGACGAGGTGACGTCGGCGCTCGACCCGGAGCTCGTCGGGGAGGTGCTCAACGTAATCCGTAAGCTCGGCACCGAGCATGACCTCACTATGCTGATGGTCACGCACCAGATGGGCTTCGCCAAGGAGTTCTCCGACCGCGTCTGCTTCTTTTACGGCTGCAAGATTGCCGAACAGGGTCCGCCCGACCAGCTCTTTGGCGATCCGCAGAACGAGCGGACGCGGCAGTTCCTCAGTGCCGTGCTGGAAGCGAGGTAGCGAATACGCGGGGCCTCGGAGCACCGCAACGGCGAGAATGGCTTGCTGAGCAACGTGTCTCCCACTACAACCGGGTCTCCGCGAGCTATCTTCAATAAAGGGGAGGATAGGAGCTCCACAGCACTCACCCTCGCCGATATACTGCTCAGCGCAAATTTCGACATCGCGGCAACGCCGCCGGTGACGTTGACATAACTCTCCGGCAGACGTGGGGAGGAGTTCCGGCTCAGGCTGCAAAACATCCAGCGGATCGGCGCCTTCAACTGGGTAAAACAGTCAAAGCCATCTTCAACCGGCCGGGCGAGGCGGCGTCGTCTGCGGCTCGATCAGCAATCGGATTAGGAGAGCGGCGGTGCTGGGATCGAAGTGGTGAATACGATAGCTCGGGTTGCGGTTGCGGCACGAGATCATGAACCCGGGTGGGTGAGCTTCTTCCTCGGAAGGCTTGATACCTCGATCTGGATGACGACCGCGTGGTGAAGCAGGCGATTGAGCAGCGCTGTTGCAACAATGGGATCGCCCAAGACCTCGCCCCGTTCGGCGAATCCGGTTTGAGGTGAAATGATGGCGCGCTATTCATATCGGGCGTTGACAAGCGGGAAGAAACAGATTGCCGCCGCCGCGCGCGACTGCGAGATCGCCGACTTCATGACGACGACCAGCGAGGCCAGTGCCGCGCCCGGATTTGTTCGACTATTTCGGCATCGAGCTGGACGTGCCGATCGAAGCCGAAGCGAGCGGCATGGATGGCGAATACGCTTACGCAGCTGCTCTTCGCGTACGGCCTCAGCGAGCGAGGCGAGGACGTCGCGAGCTTCGAGAAGTAGACGCTCTTTGCGGCTTTCACGGTTTCGATAGGGGGTGTGGTCGCCACGTGGCTCTTGCCAGCCGGGCCGAGAAGAACCTCAGCTCGGCCAGCGCCATGATGCGGTCTTTATCGAGCGATAGCTGGAAGGCGAAGTCGAAGCCAACGAGCGTCTTGATGGCGGTGAGGCGCGCCTTCGTCAAGCGCCAACTTGATGCGCTGCTATCGCGCAGGGTGAGTCGTCGAGCAGCAGATGGTGGGAGACCTCGATTCCGTCGATCTCGCCTTGCTTGATGCGCCGCAGCGCCGCGTCGCGCGCTTCGAGGACCCGTGGCACGCGTAGCCCAACCAGGCTCTTCCTGATGCTGTCGATAGTGGGCGGGCGAATGCGCATGACCGGCTCCCCACAACGCCAGCCGCGTGGCGACGTTCTGGTTAGGTCGTGTGATCACCTTGCGACCTGGTCGCCGAGGCGGCCGACGATGTCGGATTGAGTTTTGCGGTTGCTTGGCGTATTTGCGGACCGTCGTGGATCGCGGCCCGTTCGCCGGCCGATTGCGGTCACCGGCGGACCCTGACAGAGTAGATACAATATCATCAGAAGTTCTCCAAGTTGGAACACCAGCGCCGCTCCCGTCCTGATGGAATCGGCATGGACATCGACACCGCGGTAGAAGCGCCAACCAGGGAATTTTCGCGCCGCGCCGGCGCAGAAAGCGCGACAGCACCGCCGGATCGGCCGTGACCCCGTGGTCGTCCCGAAGACGCGCTCCTAGGTTCGCTTGGCCTGTCAATCGCGCGAACCAAGAACCCCACAG
>NZ_RZTB01000114.1:15169-17768 GCF_003997735.1 Mesorhizobium sp. M7A.F.Ca.MR.148.00.0.0
CCCCGTCTCCGTCTGCCGCTGCATGAAACTTGCGCTCACCCAAAAGGGCGCGCCACCGCCTGACGCTACAATCCGCTCCCGCAGGTCCGGACGGCGGGTGATAAGCCGGTGATCAAAACAGTTGCGACAGATCCTTCAAATAAATTTACAGAGTCTTCGCGATAACCAAATCGCTGACAATGCTAGGTTCACCACAGCGTTTGAGGTCAGGCACGGATAAAGAGCTGATGCCGATTTAACACTCAGACCGCCGCACAGCACGCTACGACGAGGTTAACAGCAAATGGCGAAAAGAGCGCTCATCCTGATTGAAGGCACGACGAGCAATGGTGCACGATACGTGAAAGCAGCCCAGCGTCTTGGTCTTCATCCAATTACCCTGTCGGCTGATCCAGCTCAGTACAACTATCTTGCGGCGGAAAACATTGAGGCAATCCGTGTCGATACAAACAATCTCGATGCGCTGTTCCGCGAATGTTCCCGGCTGGCTGCGACCTATGACATTGCCGGCATTACAAGCGCGAAGGAGGAGGTCTATGCGACAGTTGGCAAGCTCTGCCTGCATTTCGATCTACCGGGACCGGACCCCGCATCGATTGAGCGATGCTGCGACAAATTCACTCAACGTCAGCTCCTCGCGGAGGCCGGGGTTCCAATCCCTGCTTATCGCTTGGCAGCGAATGCGACGGACGTTGAAAGCGCTGCCGCGGAGATCGGCCTGCCGGTTATTCTTAAGCCAGCCGTCGGCATCGGCAGCAGCGGTGTCCGATTGTGCCGCGACGTTGATGAGTTGACCGAACATACGACCTATCTGTTGGGCGGGAAGCACATATGGCGCTCACCTCCGCGGATACTGGTCGAAGAATTCGCGCATGGCCCCCTTTATTGGACTTATATAATGGGAAATGAGATCATTGGGATTGAGGCGGCCGACTTCGGCCCTCTACCGTATTTTGTCTATCGTGAGGGCATCTTTCCGGCGGCTCTGACTGATGACGAGCATGAGCGTATCGCCGATCTTTCGCTGAGTTGTTTGCGCGCTCTCGGCCTTGGCTGGGGGCCAACGAATATTGAATTCCGGTGGACGAAGCTTGGCCCAGTCGTCATTGAAGTCAACCCGCGTCTTGCTGGCGGTACTCAGCCAGTTCAGTTGGCTTATGGTATTGATCTCGTCACCGAGCACATCAAGCTTGTTATCGGCGACGAATGGGATTTGCGCAAAAGGCATTCGCACACTTCGGCCTGGCGGTGCCTACTTCCTGATCGGGATGGGACCCTGGATTGGATCAATGGCGACGGTCGGGCGGCGGCTATACCAGGCGTCGCCGAGGTCAAACTTTTTGTTAAACCCAAGACGCCGATCGTAAGGAAAGGCGATTACCAAGACGCTATGGGATTTGTTATCGCCGCTTCACCCAACCTTGCTCATACTAAGGCGATACTTCAGCGTGCCGTCGACTTGATCAATTGGTCAATCACACCATTTCCGACTAGGGGCGAATAGGACAATGTGCGGCCTTTACCTCCCCGACTGAAGAGAAGCGGTGATCACACCGGAGGCGATTGCGGCAGGATGCCTTCGAAGAAAGCGCAGCCGCGTCCGGTCGCTTTGGGCGGTCATCGAGAATGGGGTCAAAGTGCTGAAGCGAGGCGGAGACGGAAACGATCACATAGGGCATCGTCAGCAAACTGGTGAAGCTGCCCCAAAGGAGAATTACCTGTTTCGAGGCCACCCGCCTCGCAGATGGATTACTTTGGCAATGAAAATCACGCCCAACCTTGAGTCTCGAGCGCTACAACATCGGTCCGCAGTGAAGCGCTAACCGAGCACATGATGTCTTCGCGACCGAGGAGGTCGAGCGCAGCGTCGGTGCGATGGTAAAGCTCTTTGGTGGCAGCAAACGTGTCTCCCGGGCTTCATAGTGGTAAACTGAGTGTTCCGCGCGCGGCAAAGACAAATAAGATGAACGCGGCAGGCGCGACGAAGCCGGTACAACGCAGCCATTAGATCGGAGGTCGAGAGTTGCCATCAGCCAGCAGATGGCGACAGTTTGCATTACCAGCCGAGGGAGGTGACTTGAAAGCCCAGCCAGATAGAGCGAAATGCCGGATTCCCGAGCGGTGGCGAAATTGGATCCGCATCTGCGCCCGCCAAACTGTTCATTCAATCTGACTCTCGCTCAAGGTCCGTCGCATTCCTCTACAGCCGGAAGATGCCGCCACCACTAGTCTCTCATGTTCCCTGTCAAGGCTGAGCGTAAGACGATGGTCTGCTCGGCGTGGGCGAAGCAGTTGGATCGGCTGAAGCTGCACAGGGCTGGGGGTGGAGCTCAGAGACGACGGCTGATCAGACTCTCATCCGCGGGTTCGATACCGCCTTCCGTGTCTTCGTCTCGGGGCTGTCCTCTGTCTAGCCTCACGGCGTTGCGTTCGGCCAGCGCTTTATAGCCCGCGTATCCGTCGACCTGCAGGGTTCCATACAAAGCCCTGAAGATGCCGGATCGGTTTCTCGGCCTTGCGGTCCGGTGCGTAGAGATAGGCGACGTCTGGCGGATCGGTCCCGCCCCACGGGCGCTCGTCACGGGCGTAGGCGAACAAC
>NZ_RZTB01000114.1:17778-18883 GCF_003997735.1 Mesorhizobium sp. M7A.F.Ca.MR.148.00.0.0
GTCCCGTCTTGGTCCGCCCCCGGCCCGGATCGAGTACGGGAGCGGTGGTCTCGTCGGCGAAAGAGCTTGTCCGCGCCTTCAACCGCTCGACCAGCCGCTCATGCACCGGCTTCAGGAGGAAGGCAGCCTTGCCGACCCAGTCGGCCAGCGTCGAACGGTCGAGGTTAACGCCCTGGCGGGCGTAGATCTGGGCCTGACGATACAGGGGCAGATGGTCGGCATACTTCGACACCAGCACATGAGCCACCGTGGCCTCTGTGGGAATGCCGCCCTGGACCAGGCGGGCTGGAGCCGGCGCCTGGATCACTACCTCTTCGCAGGCGCGACAGGCATACTTCGGTCGACGGGTGACGATCACCCGGAACTGGGCGGGGATCATGTCGAGACGTTCGGAGAGGTCCTCGCCCATTACATGCAACTGGCCTCGGCAACACGGGCAGATCTTGTCGGCTATATCGATTACCTGCTCAACGCGCGGCAGATGGGCGGGTAACGAGCCGCGGTTGGCGCGGCGCTTGCGAGCCCGGGCATCCCGCTTTACAGGGTCTGCGGCTCCGCGCTGGCGAAGCCCTCCGCCTCTACCTGCTCGGCTTCCTCCAGCCCCAGAAGAAGCTGGTCCTCAGGCAGGCTCTCCGCCCTTCGCCCGAAGCGATAGCGCTGCAACTCCCTTGATGATTTGGCGGAGCCTCTCATTCTCCACACGCGCGGCCAAAAGCATCGCCTGAAGCGTGTTAGGGATCGTCGGGAAGGGCAGAGGCCGCGTCGGTCACGAACAAGCATGGATAGTGATTTGGCAACGATGTGATGGTCAGCTCGCCGCAATAGGAACACGCGTCTCGCGCGTCTCGTGCACCCGCCGCCAGTCGAGGCCTTCCAGGAGTGCCTGCAACTGTGCCGCCGTCAGTCGCACGACGCCGTCGGTAACGCCCGGCCAGCAGAACTTGCCATCCTCCAGCCGCTTGGCGAACAAGCATACGCTCGTGCCGTCGAAGTAGACGAGCTTGATGCGGTCGGCCCGCTTGGCCCGGAACACGTAGACCGCGCCCGAGAACGGTTATGTGGCGCGCCACATAACCGTTCTTATGCGTCGGGCGAGATTATGTGG
>NZ_RZTB01000115.1:0-18846 GCF_003997735.1 Mesorhizobium sp. M7A.F.Ca.MR.148.00.0.0
CCCCTCATCCGCCTGCCGGCACCTTCTCCCCGTATAGTGATGGGGAGAAGGGAGACGCTCCAACGCTGACGACCCCCTCTCCCCGTTCTTCACGGGGAGAGGGTAAGGGTGAGGGGCAGCGCCGGCCTGAAACGATTGCCGCCAGCAGCCGGATTGCGTCAGGCCAGGTCGATGGTCCGTCCCAGTGCGATGCTCTGTTCGGCGGCCAGCACGATGCGCAGGCTGTTGACCGCCGCATCCATCTGCTCGGTGAGGTCGAGATCCTCGCGGATGGCGCGCAGGAAGAAGGCCTGCTCACGATCGCAGAGTTCCTGGTGGCCGGGCTCGTCCTCCATGCTGACGATCTCGTCGGGCTTCGAGAAATTCTTGTCGCCGTCGACCGCGGCATAGTGGATCTTCAGCGCATCGGTCTTGGTGTGGCGGTCGATGTCGGCGGAGTTCGAAACCTCTGCCAGTTCGGCAGCACTGTTCGCCTGCTGTCCGGCGACGATCGACACCGCGCCCTTGGGGCCGACCACGTCCTTCACGAAATAGGCCGTTTCGCTCATCATCGGGCCCCAGCCCGCCTCGTACCAGCCGACCGAGCCGTCATCGAAGGTGACGTGCAGGTGGCCGTAATTCTGCTTGTCGGCCTCCGCCCAGAGCTTGGCGCCGATGCCATGCACGCGCACCGGCTTGGCGCCGGTCAGCTGGCACATGACGTCGACATAGTGGACGCCGCAATCGACGATCGGGATCAGCGAATCGATCAGGTTCTTGTGCCAGTGCCAGGCGCTGCCGCTGCTCTGCTGGTTGAGGTTGAGCCGCATCACAAGCGGCTTGCCGAGCGTCTTGCCGACCTCGATGAACTTGATCCAGGAGGGGTGGACGCGCAGGATATAGCCGAGCACCAGTTTGCGGTTCTTCGCCCGCGCCGCCGCGACCACCTTTTCGGCGTCCTCATTGTTGGTGGCGAGCGGCTTTTCCATGAACACGTGGCAGTTGGCGGCGATTGCCTTCAGCGCATACTCGGCGTGGGTGTTCGGCCAGCTGTTGATCGACACCGCGTCTGGTTTTGTCTCCTTCAGCGCCTGGTCGAAATCCTCATAGAGTGGGTAGCCGGCTAATTCTCCCGGAATCTTCGTGTTGGTCTTGATCGAGCGGCTCATGATGCCGACGATCTCGAAACCGTCGAGCCGGTGATACGCGCTGGCATGCGACGCACCCATATTGCCGAGACCCACCACCAGCACTTTTACTCTGTCGGACACCGCTGCCTCCCAAATTCTTGATTAAATCACAGGCGGCGCTGTTGCCGTCGCCCGCATGTTTATCCAGGACAATCACCTTAGGTTGGCGCCGCCCCTCATTGCCCTGCCGGGCATTTCTCCCCGTATAGTGACGGGGAGAAAGACGCTGTCATCGCCGATTTCGCCAATCACCAACGTATTCCTTTTTCGAAAGCGGACGACTCTGCATTTTCCTATTGCAGATAAGAATTATCCACGATACTATGTATCCACGATAAAGGAGCCGATCCAATGAAGCTGGGCGAGGGCGTTGAGGCAGCCATCCATTGCGCTGCCACGCTGGCGAGTGTGGAGGGGAACAGCACCATGCCTGGCGCTGCTCTCGCCGAGGCCTTTGGCCTGTCGCCTAGCTACCTGCTGAAGCATCTCAACATGCTGAGCGCCGCGCGCATCCTGGAATCGGTGCCCGGGCCTGCCGGTGGCTATCGGCTGGCGCGGCCGGCCGAGCGCATCACGCTGCTCGACATCGTGCTGGCCGTCGAGGGCCGCGAGCCGGCCTTCCGTTGCGGCGAGATCCGCCAGCGCGGTCCGGTGAAGCTCGATGCATCGGCCTATGTCAAACCCTGCGGCATCAACGCCGCGATGCTGAAGGCCGAGCGCGCCTATCGCGCCGCGCTCGCCGAGACCAAACTGTCCGATATCGTGGCCACCTATGCGGCAGAAGGCGATCCCAGGTCGCTTGCCGCGAGCTGCGCCTTCGTCGAGCGCCACCAGCGGCCGCAGAAATCCAGTTAACCCCGCAGACCCAAACCCAAGCAGATTTGAAAGGACAAGAAGATGAAACAGAGGCTGCAATTTTTCGCCAAGGCGCCGGAGATCATGAAGGCCGTGTCGGCGCTCAACAAGGCGGTGGACGAATGCGGGCTCGAGGTGAGCCTGCTGCACCTGATCAAGCTCAGAGCGTCGCAGATCAATGGCTGCTCGTACTGCGTCGAGATGCATAGCCGCGAGGCGAGGCGCGACGGCGAGACCGAGCAGCGGCTCTACCTGGTTTCAGCCTGGAAGGAATCGCCGCTGTTTTCCGAGCGCGAACGCGCCGCCTTGGCCTGGACCGAGGCCGTCACCCTGATCGCCAACAATGGCGTGCCGGACGAGCTCTATGCAAAGACGCTCGAGCATTTCTCGGAAGAGGAGCTGGTCAAGCTGTCCGTTGCGCTCGGCATGATCAACACCTGGAACCGGCTGTGCATTCCGTTCCAGGCCATTCACCCGATGCCGGCGGCCAAGGCCGCCTGATTGTGTTTTAGGAGCGCCGTCGAAAGGCGGCGCTCCGACTGTTTCTGAAGGGAGCGTTTGATGCCTGCCGATTTGCCTTCAACCTTGTTGTTTCTCGCTCGCCTGTTGCTCGGCGGCGCCTTCGTCTTCGCCGGCCTGCGCAACATCCAGAACGCGGCCTTCCTGACCCATATGATGGCCGCGCGCGGTGTGCCGCAGGCAAGATTGGCGCTGTGGCTCGGCATCGTGCTTCAGATCGCCGCCGGCGTGCTGGTCATCGCAGGATTGTGGACGGCACTCGCGGCCGCGGTGCTGCTGCTGTTCCTCATCGTCGCCACGCCGATGTTCCACAATTTCTGGGACCATCAGGGTCCGGACCGTGCGTCCCGCATCAATGGCTTCGTCGGCAATGTCGCCCTGAGCGGTGGCTTTCTGACCCTGATCGCGCAATCCGTTTGACGCACAGTTGCATGCCGACTGCGGCCTCTGGTGCCGACGGCTCGATCATAAAATCGGAACCAATCGAGGCGTTGACGCATTTCACACCTGCATGCCCAGCATCCAGGATGGAATATGAAAATCGCCCATGTCGCGCCGCTTTATGAATCGGTGCCGCCAAGGCTCTATGGCGGCACCGAGCGCATCGTCTCGTATCTAACCGAAGCGCTGGTCGATCTGGGCCATGAGGTGACGCTGTTCGCCAGTGGCGACAGCCAGACTTCCGCGACGCTGGTAGCCAGCCGGGAACGCGCGCTGCGCCTCGATCCGCGTCCGCTCAAATCCGAGATCGCTGCGCATCTTTCGATGCTTGCTCAGGTGAGGGACCGGGCGTCGGAGTTCGATGTCATCCACTTCCACCTCAGCCATTTCCTGCACTTTTCCTTCTTCGAGGATCTCGCCGACCGCACGGTGACGACGCCGCATGGCAGGCTGGATTATGTGGACCTGGCGCCGGCCTATGAACGGTTTCCGCGTTTTCCCCTGATTTCCATTTCGCACAGCCAGAAGGCGGGCCTTGCCAAGGCCAATTGGCTGGCGACGATCCATCACGGGCTGCCGACCACTCTCTACGAACCGACTTTCGAGACGACGGCGGAAGAACCCTACCTTGCCTTCCTCGGCCGGTTCTCACGCGACAAGCGCCCGGACCGCGCCATCGAGATCGCCTTGCGGTCGGGGCTCAAGCTGAAGCTTGCGGCAAAGATCGGCGACGACGACCGCGCCTATTTCCACGAGGTGGTCGAACCGTTGATCGACGGCGATCGCATCGTCTATGTCGGCGAGATCGAGGAGGACCAGAAGGCGGAATTTCTCGGCAAGGCGGCCGGCCTGCTGTTCCCGATCGACTGGCCGGAGCCGTTCGGGCTCGCCGCCATCGAGGCCATGGCTTGCGGTACGCCGGTGATCGCCTGGAATTGCGGTGCGCTGCCCGAGATCATCGATCAAGGCGTCACCGGTTTCATCGCTGACACGATGGATGGCGCGGTCGCCGCGGTGCCTGATTTGCTGCAACTCGACAGGCGCAAGGTGAGGGCCGTTTTTGAAAAGCGTTTTTCCGCTCGAAGAATGGCCGGCGACTATCTGGCCGCCTATGCACGCCTGATCGGCGTGCCGACCGAGGCGAAGGCGTCTTGAGCAACGACGTGCTCGAGCCACGACAACGAAACAACAGGGATCTTTGACGAATGGCCCAACTCGATGAGCGCCAGCTCGATCCCGCGGTTGCGCTTGCATCGCTCGACGCCACCGCCCCTCGCGAGCCGCATCGGCTGTTTGCGCTCAAGCAGGGCGATTGCTTCGCGGTTGCCGACGCCTATGGCGACATACGTGGAGCCGGCGACGGTTTCTTTCGCGACGACACACGGGTTCTTTCCGAGTTCCGGCTGACCGTCGGCGGCAGGCAGACATCGCTGCTCGGCGCCTCGCTCAGCCAGGACAATGTGCTGTTCACCACCAATTTGACCAATCTGCCGATACAGAGCGCCGGCGGACGCGACATCCCGCAGGGAGCCATCCACATTGAACGCGTCAGGCTGCTCTGGCAAGACAGGCTGTTCGAACGCATCACCCTTTCCAATTACAGCCGGGAACACTCCACGATCAACGTTTCCCTGCACTATTCCGCCGATTTCCGCGACATGTTCGAAGTGCGCGGCTCGACACGGCTGAAGCGCGGGCTGGCCCATGCCGCCGAAACAGACGCGACGTCGGTCCTGCTGCGCTATGACGGGCTCGATGGCCTGGCCCGCCTCTCTGCGATATCGTTCTCGCAGGCGCCGGACCAACTGACAGCCAACCGTGCCGATTTCCTGATCGCCGTGACCAAGCGCAGCAGGAAGGTGCTCTATGTCGAGGTCGGTCCCGAGGTGGCCGACAAGCCCGACCGCGACCGGTTCCGCGCCGCTGCCGCACGCGCCCGCTTTGGCATGCGGGCCAAACGTCGCCATGGCGCGACGGTGCGCAGCTCGGGCCGTGTCTTCAACGATTGGGTCGAGCGCGCCCGCGCCGATGTCGCGCTGCTGACCACCGAACTGGCGACCGGCCCCTATCCCTATGCCGGCATCCCCTGGTTCTCGACGGCGTTCGGTCGTGACGGCGTCATCTCGGCGCTGCAGATGCTGTGGCTCAATCCCGGCCTGGCGCGGGGCGTGTTGGCCTTTCTGGCCCAGCATCAGGCGACCGAGACCTCGCCGTTCAGCGATTCGCAGCCGGGCAAGATCATGCACGAGACCCGCAAAGGCGAAATGGTGGCGCTGCGGGAGCTTCCCTTCGGCCGCTACTACGGTGGCGTCGATACGACACCGCTCTACATCTATCTTGCTTGCGCCTACGCCGATCGTACCGGTGACATGGCGTTCATCGACGGCCTGTGGCCTTCGCTGTGCGCGGCGGCCGAATGGACGGAGGAGGCGGGCCGGGAGACCGGATTCGTGACTTACCAGCGAGCGGCCGAGTCCGGCCTCGCAAACCAGGGATGGAAGGACAGTTTCGATTCGGTCTTCCATGCCGATGGCCGCATTCCCAAGGGCCCAATAGCCCTGGTCGAAGTGCAGGGCTATGTCTTTGCCGCCTTCCGTGGGCTGGCCAAGCTTGCCCGCCGCCGTGGCGAGGGCGACAAAGCCGATCACTGGGAGGACCGCGCCGAGGCGATGCGGGTGGCGGTGGAACGCGATTTCTGGCTTGACGATCTCGGCTTCTATGCCCTCGCGATCGACGGTGCCGGCGAGCCCTGCAAGGTGCGGACCTCGAATGCCGGGCATCTGCTCTTTGTCGGATTGCCTGAGCCGGCGCGGGCACAGATGGTCGCCGACCAGCTGCTTTCCGCCTCCTTCCATTCCGGCTGGGGGCTGAGGACGCTTGCCGACGATGCGGTGTTCTTTAACCCGATGTCGTACCACAATGGCTCGATCTGGCCGCACGACACCGCCATATGCGGTGCCGGCCTGGCGCATTATGGCGAGCGTGAAAGCGTGGTTCGCCTGATGAGCGGCACATTCGAATCCGCGGTCCATTTCAACATGCGGCTGCCCGAACTGTTCTGCGGGTTTACACGCGCGCCGGGCGAAGCACCCATCGCCTATCCCGTCGCTTGCCTGCCGCAAGCGTGGTCGGCGGGATCCGCCTTCATGCTGATGCAGGCCTGCCTTGGCTTGGAGATCGACGGCTGGGGGATGGCGAAATCCGCGTGACCCGCCCGAGACTGCCGATCGGCATCGACACGCTGACACTGCGGCACCTGGGCGTCGGCGACCGGGTCGTCGATCTCACCTTCCAGCGCGTCGGTGACCGGGTCGTCGCTTTCCTTGCCGACCGCCATGAAGGGCTGGTGCCGCTCATCGTAAGGACATGATCCGAACAAAATTGCCGGAACCGATCCGAGCTTTGTGCGTTGCAAAAATACAGGTCCGAACGCTGACCACGTGGTCGGCGGACCATTTCAAACGGGAACACGAACAAACGGTCGCCGACGGCCGGGGTGAGTTGACATTCAATGACAAACTACGGTGCGGACCTGCTCTGGGTTCTGATCTTCGCGAGCCTCGGTTTTTCCGCTCTTGCCGTTTTCCTCTCCATCTCGCGGCACCGTCGCCGTCATCCACCCGCGGTCGCACATACGGCAGGCGAAGATGTGGCCGCGGAAGCCGCGCGCAAGGTGATACGGGAGTTCGAAAAGAATGGCCAATCGGCCGATGCCGCGCTGGTGACCTGGTCGCCCGAAACATTGCGCAAGATCCTGGCCGACGATCTGCCCGATGCGCAGGTCATCGTGGTGTCCAATCGCGAACCGTACATCCACAATGTGAAGGGCGACGGCGTCGAGTTGCTCGTCCCGGCCAGCGGACTGGTGTCGGCGCTCGAGCCCATTACCCGCGCCTGTGCCGGCACCTGGATCGCCTATGGCGGCGGAACGGCGGACCGCCTCACCGTCGACAACCACGATCGTGTGCAGGTGCCGCCTGGCAACCCGTCCTACACGTTGCGCCGGGTCTGGCTGACGGAGGAAGAGCATCAGGGCTATTATCTCGGTTTCGCCAATGAGGGCCTTTGGCCGCTTTGCCATATCGCCTTCACCCGGCCGATTTTTCGCGCTTCGGACTGGGCTGCCTATGAAGCCGTCAACCGGAAGTTTGCCGATACGGTGGTTGCCGAGGCCCGCAACGAGCGGCCGATCGTGCTGGTCCAGGACTACCATTTCGCGCTGCTGCCGCGCATGATCCGCGAGCGCCTGCCGGAGGCGATCGTCATCACTTTCTGGCACATCCCGTGGCCGAATTCGGAAGTGTACAGCATCTGTCCCTGGCGCGAACGCATCCTCGAGGGGCTGCTCGGCAGTTCGATCATCGGCTTCCATACCCAGTTCCACGCCAACAATTTCACCGAAAGCGTCGATCGCTTCCTGGAAAGCCGCATCGAGCGGGCCGATGCGGCCATCTCCTACGGCGGACGAACCACATTGGTGCACGCCTATCCCATCTCGATAGAATGGCCGGCGGACCTGCTGGCGAAACTTCCTGATGTCGACGATTGCCGCGCTCGCATGCGCGAGAGGTTCGGCCTTAAAGCGGATGTGAAGCTGGCCGTCGGGGTCGAGCGCCTCGATTACACCAAGGGCATTCTTGATCGGTTTCACGCTTTGAACGAATTGTTCAAGCGACAGCCTGAATGGATCGGAAAACTTGTCTTCCTGCAGGTCGCGGCACCCAGCCGCGGCACGCTGCCGGCCTACAAATTGCTCCATGACGAGTGCCACCGTTATGCCGAAGAGCTCAACCGGCGTTATGGCAGCGAGGGCTACAGGCCAGTGATCATGGTGGCCGAGCATCACTCGCAAGAACAGGTTTACGAGATCTATCGGGCCGCCGACATATGCATGGTCACCAGCCTGCATGACGGCATGAACCTCGTCGCAAAGGAGTTCGTCGCCGCGCGCGACGACGAGCAGGGTGTTTTGATGCTCAGCACATTCGCCGGCGCCTCGCGCGAATTGCTGGAGGCGCTGATCGTCAACCCGTACGATGCCGCCATGATGAGCGGAGCGCTGTTGCAGGCATTGACCATGGCGCCCGAAGAACAGCGCGAGCGCATGCGACCCATGCGCGAGACGATCCGCAACAACAACGTCTATCGCTGGGCCGGCAGCATGCTTCTGGATGCGGCACGTTTGCGCAAGCGCGGAGACCTCGATCGGGTAACCGGTGCCGCCGGCGACCCGCCGCCCAGCGTCGACAATGTCGTCTCCATCTTTGAGCGCAGACGGATGGCGATGTCATGAGCGATACGCTGCAGAAGATTATTGGCGAGACCCTGCAAAAGCCGCAGGCCGTCATGGAGAAACCGCAGCCTGTGCTGGCCGGCGAGTGGGCACTGTTCCTCGACATCGACGGCACGTTGCTGGAACATGCCGAGCACCCGGACGCAGTCTCGGTCAGCGACGAGCTTCGCTCCTTGCTGCAAGGCCTGGACCGCAAGCTGAACGGGGCGTTGGCGTTCATCACGGGCCGGTCCGTTGCGGCCGTCGACCATCTGTTTCAGCCTTTGAAACTGCGAGCCGCCGGGCTCTATGGCCTGGAACATCGGCTCCTGCCGGACGACGACGTCGAAATCGCGGACGAGCCGGCGGATATCGCAGCCCTTGCCGACGAGATCGAGGCCGAGCTCGGTCGTGGGGCCTATATCGAGCGCAAGGGACGGGTGCTGGCCATCCACACGCGCGCCGCCCCGCATCTGCTTCCGCGCGCGACGCAGCTTGTCGAGCAGGCGCTGGCCGGTTTGCCAAAGGGCTACCGGGTGGTTGCCGGCAACGCCGGCGTGGAATTGCTGCCGCTGGAGGCGGCCAAGGGTGCCGCGATTCGGCGTTTCATGGAGATTGCGCCATTCGCAGGTCGCCGCCCGGTCTTCCTGGGCGACGACACGTCGGACGAAAACGGCTTCGAAACGATCAATGATGCCGGCGGCATATCGATACGGGTCAAACCACCGGCGCAAACCACCGCGCAGTACGGGCTGGCCGGCGTTGCCGAGACGCTGGCCTGGCTGAGAGGTCAACTCTAGGTGCAGCCGACGCAACCGTGATCGCGCCTCCTGGAAAGGACAAGGAAAGGAACGGTTTCGATGGGACGCTTTGCACAATTGGTTCGAGAGATCACCCCGAACTGGCTTCACGCTCGCTCCTCCCGCCATGAGATCGCCGACGTTTCACCGTCCGACGCGGACTACAGCTGGCAAGAGGCGATCGACAACAAGATGTATGGGGCGGATACATCTGACTATTCCCATGTGCCGGAAAAGCCTGTTTCGGCAAAACCGGCAGGCGACAGGCCCGCGGACGAGAACGACCGCGTTCCAAAGAAGGCCAATTAAGGTCCCGTCGGAGTCCGATAGTCGCTGTTCCTATGCCGCAAATCTCAGCCCGCCGTCGCAGGTCAGCACCTGGCCGGTCATGAAGCCGTTGGAGACGAGGAAGGCGATTGCGTCGGCCACGTCTTCGGCCCGACCGACGCGGCCGACCGGGGTCTTGCCGGCATAGTCGGCAAAGATCGTTTGCCTCTGCTCTTCGGCCAGAAAATCCCACCAGGGCGTGTCGATGACGCCCGGCGCCACGACATTGACGCGCAGCGGTTTCAGTTCCAGGGCCAGGATCGGCACCACAGTCAACAGCATGCCGTTGATGGCGGCGATACCGGCGACGCCGGGCGTCGCGAGCTGCGCCGACACCGCCGAGATGAAGGTGACCGATCCGGCCTTGTTGAGTGTCGGCAAGGCGGCCTGCAGGCAGGACAGCTGCGGGCGGACCTTTTCCTCCACGCCACTGCCGATGTCGCTCAGGTCAAGCGTCGGGAAGGGGCCGAGGCCCTTGCCGCCGCTGGCCGCCAGCACCAGATGGTCGAAAGGACCGAGGCTCTCGAAGAACTGGCGGACCTCATCCGGCTTCGCGGCGTCGAAAGCAGCCTTCCCGGCAGCGCTGCCAAGGCTTTTCCAAGCGCTCTTCAGTTTGTCCTCGTTGCGCCCGGTGATGGTCACCTTCATGCCGGGACCAAGCAGCTTGCGCGCCGTCGCCAGGCCGATGCCGGACGAGCCGCCGATGATGACGGTATGTTGGATTGTCTTGGTCATGAATGGTCTTCCTTCGATGTGGGGGAGGCCGTGCCGATGAGATCAAGGCTCAAGGCTCGCAGACTTTGCCTTGCCTTGGCGTCATAGGCCTGGGTATCGGCGCCGGATTCCCGCAGGCCGTCGAAATAGAGGCCGCTTTTCCCGTCGAGCGCGGGTGATGTGGCGAGATTGAGGATGGCATCGGCGCCGGGCTCGACCGAGCTCCACGGCGTCACCCCGGCCTGCCGGACCATGGTGGTGTTCATGTAGCTCGCCGGATGCAATGCGTTGACGGTGACGCCGGTGCCTTTCAGATGCTCCGCAAGGTCGACTGTGAACAGGATCTGCGCCAGCTTGCTCTGGCAATAGGCACGCACGCCGTCATAGGAGCGAGTCAGCATGATATCGCTGAAATCGATCGCCTGCTGCCCCGCCGAGGCGACATTGACGATGCGCGCCGGCGTGCTCTCCTTCAGCAACGGCAGAAGCTCCGATGTCAGCAGGAAACCGGCGAGATAATTGACAGCGAAGCGCAGTTCGTAGCCGTCAGCGCTGACCTGCCTTTTGGCGCCTTGGCCCGCCGTGCCGACGCCCGCATTGTTGATGAGGATGTCGAGCCGATCCGTCCTTGCGTGCACCGCCTCGGCGAGCCGGCGCACTTCGGCCAGAGAGGAGAGGTCGGCGACCAGAAGCTCGGCCTTGCCGCCGGTGGCTTCGATTTCGGTGACAACAGCCTTGCCGCGCGTCGCATCGCGGCCATGCACCAGCACACGGGCGCCCGCGGCGCCGAGCCGTTGCGCGACGACCCGGCCGACGCCATCGGTAGAGCCGGTGATGAGGATCGTCTTGTCTTTGAGTTCCATGTTCAGAGCCTCCGTTCTGTTGCTCTGAACCGAAGATGGGACAGTTGGCGCGGGCCAAACAGTTCAAACTTTATCCTGGTATCAATACTGCTATAATACCCGCATGGAGTCCCAACCCCACGCTGCCCCCACACATTCGGCTGAAGACAGCCGCCGGCGCGAACTCGGCGCCTTCCTGCGCTCGCGCCGCGAAAGGCTGACGCCCTCGGCCACCGGCATCGCCACCGGTCTCAGGCGGCGTACGCCGGGCTTGCGCCGCGAGGAGGTGGCGATGATCGCCGGTGTCGGCACCACCTGGTACACATGGCTGGAGCAGGGGCGGGAGGTCAGGCCCTCGGTCGAGGTGCTGACGGCACTTGCCGAAGCACTGCGCCTCGACGCCGCCGAAAAACAGCATCTGTTCATCCTCGCCGACCGCCAGCAGCCGGAGCGCCGTGCCGTGGCGCCGGAAAAAGTCGACGGCCCCTTGCTGCACATGCTGCAGAGCCTGGTGCTGCAGCCGGCCTATGTTGTCGGGCGGCGCTGGGATGTGCTGGCCTGGAACCCGGCTGCCGTCGCGGTGTTCGGCGACTATGGCTTGCTGGAGGGTGACGCCCGCAACATCGTCCACATGGTGTTCACGAGCCCGCACCACCGGCGCCTGCTGGTCGACTGGGAGCAACTGGCGCGCACCGTGCTGGCCTCGTTTCGGGCCGCGAGTGCGCGTTATGTCGGCGATCCGGATTTCGAGCGGCTGATCGAGTTGATGACGCGTTCGAGCCCCGAATTTCGCGCCTGGTGGCCGCAGCGCGACGTCGCGCACCGGTTGTCGGGGGTGAAGCATGTCCGGCACCCGAGCGCGGGCGCCATGACCTTCGAGCATATGAGCCTGTCGATCGGCGATGGCTCCGACATGAAGCTGATCGTCTACACGCCGCTCGCCGAGCAGAACTCGGTCGCCAAGCTGCAGACATTGCTGGACGCGCTGCCGGTTGAGCGGCGCAGCGCCTGAAGCGTCAGGTCTTCGGCTTCAGCCCATCCAAGAACAATTGTTCGAGAAACCTTGCCGCATCCTCGAAGCGGCCGTCGCCACCGCGGTTCGGCCCGAGCACGGCCCGGACCTGGACGTCGAAATCGGCGTAGTGCTGCGTCGTCGCCCAGATCGAGAAGATCAGGTGCCACGGATCGGTCTTGGCGATCTTGCCGGCGCGCATCCAGCCCTTGATGACGGTCGCCTTCTCGTCGACCAGCGTCTTCAACTCTCCGGCCAGCAGCGGCATGATGCGCGGCGCGCCTTGCAGGATCTCGTTGGCGAACAGCCGGCTCTCGCGCGGAAAGTCGCGCGCCATTTCCAGCTTGCGTCTGATGTAGCTGCGCAATTCGGTCAAGGGGTCGCCGATGTCATCGAGTTCACGCAGCGGCGCCAGCCAGGTGTCGAGCAGGCGCTGCATCAGCGTCTCGTGGATGTCTTCCTTGCGGCGGAAATAATAGAGCAGGTTCGGCTTCGACATGCCGGCGGCTTCGGCGATCTGGTCAATGGTCGAGCCACGAAAACCGTTGGTCGAGAAAACCTCGAGCGCCGCCTCCAGGATGAGTTCGCGCTTTTCCTGCTGGATGCGGGTGCGGCGAGGGGCGTCCGTGCCGATGGTCACCGTTGCAAGCCCTCGTGTTGCCAAACCTCGCGTTCAAGGTCATCTGGACCAATTCTCTGGACCAGTTTTTCCCTAGCCTGTGGAACGCACTTCAGGTGCCGCATTTCCGCTAGTAATCCCTTGACCGCCGACAGGGCGGTGCTAACGTTTGTCCAATCGGTCAAAAATTTGCGTAGCATGAAAACGCGGCATAGACCAAGCGTTGGGCGCACCGAAACAGATTACAAGGGGAAGTCCTGGTCATGTCCAACCGGCTGAAAGTCACGCCGAACGATCTCAGCGCATTCTGGATGCCGTTCACGGCAAACCGGCAGTTCAAGCAGGCGCCGCGCATGATGGTGTCCGCCAAGGACATGCATTACACGACCAGCGACGGCCGCAAGGTTCTCGACGGCACCGCCGGCCTGTGGTGCGTCAATGCCGGCCACTGCCGTCCCAAGATCACCGAGGCGATCCAGCAGCAGGCCGCCGAGCTCGACTATGCGCCCGCCTTCCAGATGGGCCACCCGATCGTGTTCGAACTGGCCAGCCGCCTGGTCGACCTCGCGCCCAAGGGCATGGACCATGTCTTCTTCACCAATTCCGGCTCGGAATCGGTCGAGACCGCGCTCAAGATGGCCATCGCCTATCATCGTGTGAAGGGCGAGGGCTCGCGCACCCGGCTGATCGGTCGCGAGCGCGGCTATCACGGCGTCAATTTCGGCGGCATCTCGGTGGGCGGCATCGTCACCAACCGCAAGATGTTCGGCACGCTGCTCGGCGGCGTCGACCACATGCCGCACACGCATCTGCCGGAAAAGAACGCCTTCACCAAGGGCGTGCCGGAGTATGGCGCGGAACTCGCCAACGAACTGGAGCGCATTGTCGCCCTGCACGACGCTTCCACCATCGCCGCCGTCATCGTCGAGCCGGTCGCCGGCTCCACCGGCGTCATCCTGCCGCCGAAGGGTTATCTCGAGAGGCTGCGCGAAATCTGCACCAAGCATGGCATCCTGTTGATCTTCGACGAGGTCATCACCGGTTTCGGCCGTCTCGGCACGCCGTTCGCCGCCGACTATTTCGGTGTGACGCCCGACATCATGACCACCGCCAAGGGCGTCTCCAACGGCGTCGTCCCGATGGGCGCGGTGTTTGTGAAGAAGGAGATCCACGACGCCTTCATGACCGGCCCCGAGCACATGATCGAGTTCTTCCACGGCTACACCTATTCGGGCAACCCGATCGCCTGCGCGGCCGCACTCGGTACGCTCGACACCTACAAGGAAGAGGGCCTGCTGACCCGCGGCGAGGAGCTGGCGCCGTACTGGGAAGACGCGCTGCATTCGCTGAAGGGCGAGCCGAACGTCATCGATATCAGGAACATCGGCCTGATCGGTGCGATCGAGCTGGCGCCGATCGCCGGCCAGCCGACCAAGCGGGCCTTCTCGGCCTTCGTCAAGGCGTTCGAGCGCGGCGCGCTGATCCGCACCACCGGCGACATCATCGCGCTGTCGCCGCCGCTGATCATCACCAAGGGCCAGATCAACGAATTGATCGACCATGTCAGAGAAGTCTTGCGAGCGATAGATTGACGAACTGGACGCGGATATCCCTCCCCCTCGAGGGGAGGGTGGCCGCGAAGCGGTCGGGTGGGGTCGGTGCGACTGGGTGCCGACCTGATCTTTTGCTGCGTGGCCGCGTCTGATGCCCCGTACCCGCGTGAGCTTCGAAATGCGCCAGAAGGCGCGCGCGCTTCGAGTTCACGCGACCAAGGGCGAATCCCTCCTGTGGTATGAACTGCGGGAGTTGAAATCGGGTGGCATCAAGTTCCGCCGACAGTGCCCGATTGGGCCTTATATCGTCGACTTCGCTTGCCTCGGGGTGAGGCTGATCGTCGAGGTCGATGGTGATCTGCACGAACACGAGAAGGGCAAGCGGCACGATGCCGTTCGCGATGCTTATTTGCGCTCACTCGGGTTTGACGTCTTCCGCGTTGACGAGCCCGATGTCATAAACAACGCGTGGCACGTCGCGCAGGTGGTCAAGGGGAAGGTCGAGCATATGTCAGCCGACCCCACCCGACCGCTTCGCGGCCACCCTCCCCTCGAGGCCCTCGAGGGGGAGGGGGACGCCTGCGCATCAATGAGGTTTTAGAGCATGGCCGCACCCGGCGAGAATCTGCGAATCAATTCAGACCGTTTGTGGGATTCCATCATGGAGATGGCGAAGATTGGTCCCGGCATCGCCGGCGGCAACAATCGCCAGACCGTGACCGACGAAGACGGCGAAGGGCGGCATCTGTTCAAGCGCTGGTGCGATGCGGCCGGGCTCGAAATGGGCGTCGATGAAATGGGCACGATGTTTGCCCGCCGCGAAGGCACCGATCCCAGCCTGCCGCCGGTCTATGTCGGCAGCCATCTCGATACGCAGCCGACCGGCGGCAAGTACGACGGCGTGCTCGGCGTGCTGGGCGGGCTTGAAGTGGTGCGCTCGCTCAACGATCTCGGCATCAAGACCAAACATCCGATCGTCGTCACCAACTGGACGAACGAGGAGGGCTCGCGCTTTGCGCCGGCTATGATGGCGTCCGGCGTGTTCGCCGGCGTGCTCGACCAGGCCGATGTGTACGGGCATGTCGACAAGCAGGGCAAGAAATTCGGTGAGGAGCTCGAGCGCATCGGCTGGAAAGGCAGCGAGAAGGTCGGCGATCGCAAGATCCACGCCTTCTTCGAACTGCATATCGAACAGGGTCCGATCCTCGAGGACGAAGATATCGACATCGGTGTCGTCACCCATGGCCAGGGCCTTAAATGGCTGCAGGTGACGCTGACAGGCAAGGAAGCCCACACCGGCTCGACGCCGATGCCCAAGCGCCGTAATGCCGGGCTCGGCATGGCGCGGGTGATCGAACTGGTGCACGAGATCGCCATGGACTACCAGCCCGATGCCGTCGGCGCGGTCGGCCACATGGAGGTCTATCCCAACTCGCGCAACATCATCGCCGGACGCACCGTCTTCACCGTCGATATCCGCTCGCCGGAAAAAGAAGTGCTGGACGCGATGGATGGTCGCATCCGCGAAGGCATCGACACGATCTGCGATGCGCTCGACATCCGCTACGAGATCGAACAGGTCGGCGCTTTCGATCCGGTGACCTTCGATGCCGGGTGCGTCAAGGCGATCCGCGATGCCGCCGAACGCCTCGGCTATTCCCACCGCAACATCGTCTCCGGCGCCGGCCACGACGCCTGCTGGATCAACCGCGTCGCGCCCACCGCCATGGTGATGTGCCCCTGCGTCGATGGCCTCAGCCACAACGAAGCCGAGGAGATCACCAAGGAATGGGCCTCGGCTGGCGCCGACGTTTTGTTCCATGCGGTGGTGGAGACGGCTGTCATCGTGGAGTGAGCTTAGAATCAACCTTCCAAACGACGCTCGTAAGAAGCGCGGCAAGAACAAGGGAACAGCTAATGACCAAAGTCATCCGAAACGGCACCATCGTCACTGCTGACCGCACCTGGAAGGCCGATGTGCTGATGCAGCACGGCAAGATCGTCGCCATCGGCTCGGGCCTGCATGGCGACCATGAGTTCGACGCCACCGGCTGCTACATCATGCCGGGCGGCATCGACCCGCACACCCATCTCGAAATGCCGTTCATGGGCACCTATTCGGCCGATGATTTCCAATCCGGCACGCGCGCGGCGCTCTCCGGCGGCACGACGATGGTGGTCGATTTCTGCCTGCCGGCGCCACAGCAGTCGCTGCTCGAAGCCTTGCAGATGTGGGACAACAAGACCTCGAAAGCGTCCTGCGACTACTCCTTCCACATGGCGATCACCTGGTGGGGCAAGCAGGTGTTCGACGAGATGGCCACTGTCGTCGACAAGGGCATCACCTCGTTCAAGCACTTCATGGCCTACAAGGGCGCGCTGATGGTCGATGACGACGAGATGTATGCGTCGTTCCAGCGCTGCGCCGATCTCGGCGCGCTGCCGCTGGTGCATGCCGAGAATGGCGATGTGGTCGCCGCCCTGTCGCAGAAGCTGCTGGCTGCCGGCAACAACGGCCCCGAGGGCCACGCCTATTCACGGCCGCCCGAAGTGGAAGGCGAGGCGACCAACCGCGCCATCATGATCGCCGACATGGCCGGCGTGCCGCTCTATGTCGTGCATGTCTCCTGCGAGCAGAGCCACGAAGCGATCCGTCGGGCGCGCCAGAAGGGCATGCGGGTGTTCGGAGAACCGCTGATCCAGCACCTGACGCTGGACGAGAGCGAGTATTTCGACAAGGACTGGGACCATGCGGCGCGCCGCGTGATGAGCCCGCCCTTCCGCAACAAATTGCACCAGGATTCGCTGTGGGCGGGCCTGCAGGCGGGCTCGCTGCAGGTGGTGGCGACCGATCATTGCGCTTTCACCACCAAGCAGAAGCGCAACGGCGTCGGCGATTTCACCAAGATCCCGAACGGCACCGGCGGCCTCGAAGATCGCATGCCGGTGCTGTGGACGACGGGCGTCAACACCGGCCGGCTGACGATGAACGAGTTCGTCGCGGTGACCTCGACCAACATCGCCAAGATCCTCAACATGTATCCGAAGAAGGGCGCCATCGTAGAGGGCGCCGACGCCGACATCGTCGTCTGGGACCCCAAGCGCAAGAAAAAGATCACCTCGAAGAAGCAGCAGTCTGTCATCGACTACAACGTGTTCGAAGGGTTCGAGGTGACCGGTCTGCCGCGGTTCGTGTTCTCGCGTGGCGAACTGTCGATCCAGGAGGCCGAAATCAAGGCCAAGCCCGGGCATGGAGAATTCGTCGGCCGCGAGCCGAATGCGGCGGTCAACCGGGCGCTGTCGACGTGGAAAGAGATTTCCGCGCCGCGCAAGGTGGAACGCACCGGCATCCCGGCGACCGGGGTTTGAGCTTGGCGCGTTCGGCCGCGCTCATTTCGTTGGTGGTGGCGGCAAGTGTCGCTGGTCCGGCAGCAGGCGGCGTGCTGGCCGGCTCCTGGGGCAATGATGTCGGCTGTGCAGGCGTCAAAGCCGGTTATCAGGACAGCGATGCCTACATCGTGCTGACCGCCGAAGGCATCGAGACCTATGGCAGCGGCTGCCGGTTCGCGCAGCAATTGACGCCGGCGCTGGGTGCACAATCGCTGACTTCGACCTGTTCAGCCGAGGGTGAGGCGGGAACGACAATCGAAACCGTCGTGGTCACCAACAAGGGAGAGGATGGTTTCTTCGTCACCATCCCCGGCCTTGAGGAAATGGGGCCGCTGCAATCATGTTCGTAACGTTGGGCATTGGGGGTGAGCATGCGTGGTTTTGGTTTGTCTGTTGCGATGGTTCTTGTGCTGGCGGCGGGGCAGGCCTCGGCGGCAGGTATCGATCTGTCGAAACCCTATGGCGACAAATATGGCTGCATCAACCGCAACGGCCAGGAAGTCGCCGCCGATCAGATGCTGCTTTTGACCGACAAGGAATTGATCACCGCCGCCAGCGCCTGCACGTTCACGAAGACGCAAGCGCAGACTGACGGATCGCTCGTGGTGACGGCGACATGTGAGGCGGAAGGCGAAGAGGGACAGGAGCCGACCAAGTTTACCATCAAGCACAGCGCCAAGAACGCCAAGAAGCTGACGATCACCGATGAGGACGGCAACGTCATGGGAGAAGTTTCGCGGTGCAAATGACAGCGATCCCGTCAGCGTCAGGCGACCAGTGCATCCAGTTCCGGCAGCAGGACGACGCTTTCCTGTTCGTTGGGATCGGTGCGGGCAATGACGGCCGAAGACGGGGCGCTGCTCAGATTGGCCGGCAGATGCGGCACGCCGGCCGGAATGTAGAAGAGGTCGCCGGCCTTGACGACGATATGATGCTCGAGCCGGTCGCCATACCAGGTGTGAACTTCGCCGGAGAGCACATAGATCGCCGTCTCGTGGCTCTCATGCATATGTGCCTTGGCGCGGGCGCCGGGCGGCATGGTGAGCATGTGCATGCAGATGCCGGAGGCGCCGACGGTTTCGGCGGCGATGCCGGCGAAATAGGTCAATCCCTGCTTGCCTTCATAAGTGCTTTCAGGGCGGATAAGATGACAAGTTGGTTTAGGCGACATCGGGGAAACTCCGGGCGTCGATCGAGTGGGACAAGGTCAGTGGGACAGGGCCAAATGGGACAGGGTAAGTGGAAAACAACATCGCGATAAAAGCAATCGGATTCCAGCCGCCGCAGGGACGAAAACAGGCAGGCGGCGGCCGATGACGGGGACTTCGCCAGC
>NZ_RZTB01000116.1:0-18379 GCF_003997735.1 Mesorhizobium sp. M7A.F.Ca.MR.148.00.0.0
TGGCGGCGGCCAGTGCTGCGTTGAGCGTCAGCGGATAGACATCCGGCGTCAGCTCTTTCTTCTCGATCAGGCAGCCGAGGATGCGGGCTTCGCTGGGAGAGAGGATGGGAAGATCGTCGCTCATTGGACTAAAATCCTTTCTGAGGCCGGCAGGACAGAGGGGGGCCGCTACGGATCGCTACATCCGAGGTTTGCAGCAAATCCGCTCCGCCTAGACCCGTCTCTCCACCATCATCTTCTTGATCTCGGCGATCGCCTTGGCCGGGTTGAGGCCTTTCGGGCAGGTCTGCGCGCAGTTCATGATGGTGTGGCAGCGATAGAGCCGGAACGGGTCTTCGAGGTTGTCGAGCCGCTCACCGGTGGCCTCGTCGCGGCTATCGATCAGCCAGCGATAGGCCTGGAGAAGCGTTGCCGGGCCGAGATAGCGGTCGCCGTTCCACCAGTAGCTCGGGCACGAGGTCGAGCAGCAGGCGCACAATATGCATTCGTAGAGCCCGTCGAGTTTCTCGCGGTCCTCGTGGCTCTGCAGCCACTCCTTGGCCGGCTCCGGCGATACCGTCTTCAGCCAGGGCTGGATCGACGCGTGCTGGGCATAGAAATTGGTGAGGTCGGGCACAAGATCCTTGACCACCTGCATATGCGGCAGCGGGTAGACTTTTACCGCGCCGGAAATGTCGTCGCAGCCCTTGGTGCAGGCGAGCGTGTTGGAACCGTCGATGTTCATGGCGCAGGAGCCGCAAATGCCTTCGCGGCAGGAACGCCGCAAGGTCAGCGTCGGGTCGATCTTGTTCTTGATCCACAGCAGCGCGTCGAGCACCATCGGCCCGCAATCGTCCATGTCGACGAAATAGGTGTCGATGCGCGGGTTCTCGTCATCGTCCGGCGACCAGCGATAGATGCGGTATTCCCGCAGATTGGTGGCGCCCTCCGGCTTCGGCCAGGTCTTGCCCTGCTGGATCTTCGAGTTCTTGGGGAGCGTGAGTTCAACCATGTTCGATCCTCAATACACTCTGGCCTTGGGCGCGATCTTGGCGAGGCTGATGCCGCCGTCCTTTTCAGCCAGCTGCGGCTCGGTGTGCACCGGCCGGTAGGAGAGCGTCACCTTGCCGTCTTCGCTCAGCCTGGCCAGCGTGTGCTTGCGCCAGACCGCGTCGTCGCGCGCCGAAAAGTCCTCGCGTGCGTGTGCGCCACGGCTCTCCTTGCGCGCCTCGGCGCTGTAGACCGTGGTGATGGCATTGGCCATCAGGTTTTCCAGCTCCAGCGTCTCGACCAGATCGGAGTTCCAGATCATCGAGCGGTCGGACACTTTGATGTCCTTCAACTCGCCCCAGATCTGCGAAACGCGCTTGCAGCCGCTTTCGAGGGACTCCTGCGTGCGGAATACGGCCGCGTCTTCCTGCATCGCCTTCTGCATCTTTTCACGCAAGCTGGCCGTCGGCGTCGAGCCATTGGCGTGGCGCAGCCGGTCGAAGCGGTCCATGATCTTCTCGACCGAGGCTTCGTTGGGTGAAGGGATCGCCGACTTGCGGTCGATGACCTGGCCGGCGCGGATCGCGGCCGCGCGGCCGAACACCACAAGATCGATCAGCGAATTCGAACCGAGCCGATTGGCACCATGCACTGAGGCGCAGCCGGCTTCGCCGACAGCCATCAATCCGGGCGACACCTGGTCTGGATTGATCGCCGTCGGATTGAGCACCTCGCCCCAGTAATTGGTCGGCACGCCGCCCATATTGTAGTGGACCGTGGGCAGCACCGGGATCGGCTCCTTGGTCAGATCGACACCGGCAAAGATCTTGGCCGATTCCGAAATCCCCGGCAGCCGCTCATGCAGGACGGCGGGATCGAGATGGTCGAGATGCAGGAAGATGTGGTCCTTGTTCTTGCCGACGCCGCGACCCTCGCGGATTTCCAGCGTCATGCAGCGCGAGACAACGTCGCGCGAGGCAAGGTCCTTGGCTGACGGCGCATAGCGCTCCATGAAGCGCTCACCCTCGGAATTGACGAGATAGCCACCCTCGCCGCGCGCACCCTCGGTGATCAGGCAGCCGGCGCCATAGATGCCGGTCGGGTGAAATTGCACGAACTCCATGTCCTGCAGCGGAAAGCCGGCACGCGCGGCCATGCCGCCGCCGTCGCCGGTGCAGGTGTGCGCCGAGGTGGCCGAAAAATAGGTGCGGCCATAGCCGCCGGTCGCCAGCACCACCATCTTGGCCGAGAAGCGGTGGATGGTGCCGTCATCCAGGTTCCAGGCGAGAACGCCGGTGCAGGTGCCGTCCGGCTCCATGATCAGGTCGAGCGCGAAATACTCGATGAAGAACTGCGCGTTGTTCTTCAGCGACTGGCCGTAAAGCGTGTGCAGGATGGCATGGCCGGTGCGGTCGGCGGCGGCACAGGTGCGCTGCACCGGCGGGCCTTCGCCATAGTTCATCATGTGGCCGCCGAACGGCCGCTGATAGATCTTGCCCTCTTCGGTGCGCGAAAACGGCACGCCGTAATGTTCGAGCTCGTAGACCGCGGCCGGCGCTTCGCGCACCAGATATTCCATGGCGTCGACATCGCCCAGCCAGTCCGAGCCCTTGACGGTGTCGTACATGTGCCACTGCCAGGAATCGGGACCCATGTTGGACAGCGAGGCGGCAATGCCGCCTTGCGCCGCCACCGTGTGCGAGCGGGTCGGGAACACCTTGCTGATGCAGGCGGTGCGCAGGCCCTGTTCGGCCATGCCGAGCGTGGCGCGCAGGCCGGCGCCGCCGGCGCCAACGACCACCACGTCGAACTTGTGGTCGACAAAGGTATAGCCTGCCGTGTTGGCTTGTTTCGCGTCCTTGGCCAACTCAGCCTCCGAATGCCAGCTTGAGCAGGGCGAAGATCGAGGCGACGCCGACCGCTATGGTGAAAAATGTATTGAGCGCGATCAGCGCCAGCTTCATGCCTTCGCCATGCACGTAATCCTCGATGATCACCTGCATGCCGAGCCGCATATGGATAAGCCCGGAAATAAGCACCAGGGCCATCACCAGCGCGACGAACGGGTTGGCAAGAGCTGCCCGCACATGTGCGTAGTCGGCGCCGTTGAGCGCAATCAGGAAGCCGACGAAGAACAGGATCAGCGGGATATTGGCGATCGCGGTCAGGCGCTGGCGCCAGAAATGCCCGGTGCCCTCGCGAGCGGAGCCGAGGCCGCGAACCTTCGCCAGCGGCGTGCGCATGTCGGTGTTTTTGCCGCTCATGGTCAGGCTCCCCGCGCCATATAGCCGGCGATCCAGATCAGCAGCGTGAGCAGGATCGAACCGGCCAGCGTCGCCCAGGCGATCTTCGAGGCGGTATGCTTCTCGAGGCCGGCGCCGGTGTCCCAGACCAGATGGCGCACGCCACCCAGCATATGGTGCATCAGCGCCCAGGTGTAGCCGAACAGGATGAGCCGGCCGAGCCAGGTGCCGAAGGCCCAATTGGCCCAATCGAAAGTCGCCTGCGAGCTGGCCGCCGCCATCAGCCACAGGGCGACCAGCAGCGTGCCGAAATACAGCGCGCCACCGGTGATGCGGTGAATGATCGACATCGTCATGGTGATCGGCGGCCGGTACACGGTGAGGTGCGGCGAAATCGGCCGTTCACGTCTGGCAAATTCGCGGGTGGCTGGTGATTTGCTCATGGCTCCCCCAGTTCGGCGTCTCTCTGGAGCCTCAGGTGGAAATGCGGCATTGCCGCTTCCGGTTGCGACTTCGGACAGCCGGTTTCTAATGCTCTTTTTGCACCGCGTCAAAGCCAGAAAACCGTTTCGAAAACGTAATTTAGTCTGACTAAAAGGCCGGCTTAGGCTTCAATCGATTAGGCCGGGAGGCCCAAAGCCGGCTCGATATCGCTGCAGTGCAACATGTCTGGCCCAAGGGCCCAGCGGCCTTGAGATCAGCGCTAGCGTTTGCAGGTCTGCGGCGTAGAGCCCTTCTTCATCACCAGCGCCTCGCGCCCGTCGATCACGATTGCGTCATGCGTGGCCGCCTGGTAGCGGCTGCTCTGGTTGGCGGGCGACGCCGCAAACTCCTCGGTCGCGCCATCGGACCCGACCACACGCAACGACGTGCCTAGATTTTGGATGGAGATCATACCGTTGTTGCCGCATCGGTAGGTGGCCGTGCCTATGCCGGATCGCGGCGCGGTAAGGTTGGTGATGATCTTGGCTGCAGCTGCCGGAGGCGCCGCGGCTGCGACGGACTGCTGAGCCGGCGCAGGTGAGACGACGACGGTATTGGCCGCCTTCGGCCCACCGTCCTGTGGCACACAGCCAGCGACGACCCCGAGCAACGGGAAAACGGACGCCCAAATCGGCCGGCGTAGCGCCATATGCTGTCCTCCCGCGCGGCAAACCAGCCGCGATGCTTTGCCAAGATCAAGGTCATCCCGACGCCGAGACGGACACCAGCCGCGATGGTGCGGCCAAGCATGGCCGAATGATGACCACCGGGTTTTCCATCCAGTCGGATATTAACGGATATTAACCATGTTTACCGAGACATCGCCGCCAAACGCGCCGGCCTCTTAACAAAGGTTAAGAAAACGTTAATTTCTGATTCGAGGAGGCTTTCCCTCAGGACACGGAGGACGCCATGCGTTCGAATTCAGGCAGATCGCGCCTTGCGGCGCTCATCGTAGCGGCCTCGGTCGTTGGCCTTGCAGCGCCCGCGCTCGCAGGCGCCCGGCATCAGGATCGCGTCTACGCGGATTCCTTCGGCAATCTCGTTGTCGACAGCGCCGCCGGCTACAAGCGCATCATCGTCGGCGAAGGCAAGCTGGCCAAGCAGCTATCCGACTACACCAGCGCCGGCCAGCCCAAGGTGATCTACGAGAACGAAGCCGACGAAATCAGCGGATACAGCGATTGCTACCGGCCGCCGGTGCTGGTGAAGGGCCGCTCCTATATGTACGGTCTCTCCGACGGCGAGATGCCCGAACTCAGCCCCTGCCGCTAGCCTCGAGACCGGCTGACAACCAGTTGCCAGCCGGTCCGGCGGAGACGCGCACGCAATCGCGCCCGGCATTCTTCGCCTGATAGAGCGCCTGGTCGGCGCGCCGCATCAGATCGGCAAAGTCTTCGCTTGGATGAAGTTCGGCGACGCCGAAGCTCGCGGTGCAGCGGTTGTCAGCCGGCAGTCCGTCGATGGGCAGCCCGCCAAAGGCGCTGCGCGTGCCCTCGGCGAACAGCCGCGCCGCGGCAAGGTTGGTTCCCGGCAGGATGATGGCGAACTCCTCGCCGCCAATCCGGCCCGCAACGTGATGCGCGGCTGCAGCTTCGCGCAGGAAGCCTGCAAAAGTCTCGATCACCCGGTCGCCTGACGCATGGCCGAAACTGTCGTTGACGCTCTTGAAATGATCGAGATCGGCGATGACCAGCGCGACCGGCACGCCTTGCCGCATCGCGCCAAGCACCGCCAGCTCGGCATGCCGGGTGAAGCCGCCGCGATTGAGCAGGCGCGACAGCGTGTCCGTTTCCGATTTCGACGTCACTTCGGCGAGCACGTCGCGAACCAGGATGGCCAGCGTCAGCAGCGCCAGCGCCAGCGCAAAGACAGTGCCGAGCGATTGCGACACCAGCGCGTAGTTGCTTTGCAGATAGGCCTGCGGATTGGCGCCCCAGCCGCCAAGCGCATGCGCGATGAACGGTTTGGAGGCAAACTGCAGACCGCTCGCCGCCAGCACGGCCATCAACATGCGATCGAGACGGGCAAGCTTTTGCCTCGATGACCAGACAATGGCCAGCCCAACAAACTGCATGACCGCATAGGGAAGCTGGTAAGCCATGATGCGGATCAGCGACTGGCGGGGCAGATCCTGCACGAAATACACAGCTATGGTGGTGGTCAACAGGAACAACAGCATCGGCTTCCAGGGCAGTGCCACGCCGTATTTGCGGGCAAGCCCGCCATTGAACGCAATGGTGGCGGCAAGGAAAACCGCGAAGGCGGACACGACCGGGAGCCGCGCGTCGGAGAAAGCGGGAATGGAGAATTCGATGGCCGAATAGGCCATGCCCAGCAGATAGCCAAATGCCAGCCAGCGCGCCGGCGCGCGGCCGACATCGTGGAAGGCGACCGCCATGAAGGATGCCGCCAGCAGGCCGGCAACCGACAGATTGATCAACAGGATGAAGTTGGCGCCGCTCATGTTCTCCCGCACCCGCGCCGACAGCTAATCATCGACGGGCGAAGAAGACGTTAACGCCGTCCCGTCCGGGCAGATTCAGCCGGTCTTGAGCGGCTCCGGCAGGAACGCCGTTTCCGGCCGCTCATAGGACAGGCGTACACTGTCGCGGCCGTTCTTCTTGGCTTTGTAGAGCGCATCGTCGGCACGGCGCATCAGCGGCTCCAGCGCCTCGCCACCGCTGCGGGCCGCCACGCCGAAGCTTGCCGTCACCCTCGTTCCCTGGGGAAGTCCGTCGACATGACCGGCCGAATAGACGGTGCGCACCGCCTCGGCGAACAGCCGGGCCGCGGCAAGATCGCTGAGTGGCAGCAGCACCGCGAATTCCTCGCCGCCGATACGCCCGGCAACACCGCGCGCGCCGGCCGCCGACCGAAGCTTGGCGGCGAAGTCGGCGATCACCCGATCGCCCGCGCCATGTCCATGCACATCGTTGAGCGCCTTGAAGTGATCGAGGTCGGCCAACACCAGCGCGACCGGGAACCGGGCCGAGGCGCAGTGCTGCAAGAGCAGCATGCCGCGTTCCTCGAAGCCACGCCGGTTGAGCAGGCCCGACAGGGGGTCGGTATAGGTCTCGGTCTTCAATGCCTTCAACACGTCGAGTGCCGCGGCGGAAAACAGGCACAACGCAATGAGCAGCGAGAGCAGCGCGTGCGACAGCAGCGCCGTCGTCCAGTAGGACGAGCCATAGAACCCGTCATAGCTGGCGAAGGGCCCATGCGCGATGACGACGGCAAGGGTGCGCACGAAGAAATTGACGCCCGACAGCAGCGACAGCACGAGCAGGATTTTTTCGGTCGGGCCATTGTTGCGCACCGGGCGCAGTTCGGCAGCAACCAGAAGGCTGATGCCGCCGAATGCGAAATTCATCGCCAGGATGCGCCAGGTGAGATCCGGCGCGACGAACAGGAACCAGCACAACGACGCCAGGCCGCCGCCGGCCAGCACGGCGATCCCCACATAGGGCACCTTGCGGCCATAGCGGTGGATGACAGCGCTGGCCAGGCAGCACGCGGCGATGGTGAAGCAGATGTTCGACGTAAGCTTGGTCAGCGGCATCCCGATGGGCAAGGTGAAATACTGCAGCAGGAAGCCAGCCGCCGAGAGACTGTAGCTGATCGCCAAAACGGCCAGATACGGGCGGTGGCGCTGATAGGACCATAGCACAAGGAACGCCGCGCCCAGCGCCAGCGCGATCGTCGGGTTGAGCAGCGCAATGAGCAGACCCGTGTCCAACCGACTGTGACTTCCCCTGGCTTACGTCAGGGAAGAGCTTAGAGGGCAAGCCCAAACAAGCGGTTAAGCGAAAGCGGTAAGCAGGACCGCCGTCTCAAAATAATGTCAGGGAACCGCAGTCCCCAGTCAGCGTTCCTCCGTTCACAATCTGGAGCGACCCATGGCCGACACAATCACACTGACCGACCACGATGCGATCCGCTCATGGGCTGCCGGGCGCGCCGGCTTTCCCGCAATCGTCGACATATCGCCCGAAGCGGGGACGCAGCCCATGTTGAGGCTGGTCTTCGGCCAGCACGCCTATCAGGATCAGGACCAGCCTGAACGGCCGCTCAATGCGGGAGGCTATGAACTCGTCGAATGGGACGAATGGTTCAAGCTCTTCGAGGAACAACAGCTTGCGCTTGTGGTCGCGGCCGAACAGCCGGGACGCCGCGAGGAGTTCCACGAGCTCGTCCGCCGCGACGGAAAGAGCTGACCCGAGCCGGGCGCGGCTCGGGTTCTGTTTAAATCCGGGTTACTTCCACTCGCGGATGTCGACGAAGTGGCCGGCGATCGCCGCCGCGGCCGCCATCGCCGGCGACACGAGATGGGTGCGGCCCTTGAAGCCTTGCCGGCCCTCGAAATTGCGGTTCGAGGTCGAGGCGCAGCGTTCATGCGGCTTTAGCCGGTCGTCGTTCATGGCAAGGCACATCGAGCAGCCCGGCTCGCGCCAGTCGAAGCCGGCGGCGACAAAGATCTTGTGGAGACCTTCGGCTTCCGCCTGTTCCTTGACCAGGCCGGAGCCGGGCACGATCATCGCATCGACATGCGGGCTGACCGTCTTGCCTTCGACCACCTTGGCGACGGCGCGCAGATCCTCGATGCGGCCGTTGGTGCACGAACCGATGAAGACGCGGTCGAGCGTGATGTCGGTGATCTTGGTGCCCGGCGTCAGACCCATATAGTCGAGCGCGCGCTGCTTGGAGGTGCGCTTGTTTTCATCGGCAATGTCGTCCGGGTTCGGCACGATGCCCTGCACTGACACGACATCCTCGGGCGAGGAGCCCCAGGAGACGATCGGCGGCAGCTTGGCCGCGTCGAGCACGATCACCTTGTCGAAATGCGCGCCTTCGTCAGACTGCAGCGTCTTCCAGTATTCGAGTGCCGCATCCCAGGACGCGCCCTTCGGCGCGCGCGGCTTGTCCTTGACATAGGCGAAGGTCGTCTCGTCGGCGGCGATCAGGCCGGCGCGCGCGCCGCCTTCGATCGACATGTTGCAGATCGTCATGCGGCCTTCCATGGACAGCGCACGGATCGCTTCGCCGGCATATTCGATGACATAGCCGGTGCCGCCGGCGGTGCCGATCTCGCCGATGATGGCCAGGATGATGTCCTTGGCGGTGACGCCCTCCGGCAACTGGCCGTCGACACGCACCAGCATGTTCTTGGCCTTGCGCTGGATCAGCGTCTGCGTCGCCAGCACATGCTCGACCTCGGACGTGCCGATGCCATGCGCCAGCGCGCCGAAAGCGCCATGCGTCGAGGTGTGGCTGTCGCCGCAGACGATGGTCATGCCGGGCAGAGTAAAGCCCTGCTCGGGTCCGATGATGTGGACGATACCCTGGCGGATATCGTTCTCGGAATAATATTCGACTCCGAAATCCCTGGCGTTCTTGGCCAGCGCCTCGACCTGGATGCGGCTTTCCTCGTTCTTGATGCCGAACTTGCGCTCGGGCGAGGTCGAGACATTGTGATCGACCACGGCCAGCGTCTTTTCCGGATGCCGGACTTTACGGCCGGTCATCCGCAGGCCTTCGAAGGCCTGCGGGCTGGTCACTTCATGGACCAGGTGGCGGTCGATGTAGAGCAGGCAGGTGCCGTCGTCCTGGCGATCGACGACATGGTCGTCGAAAATCTTGTCGTAGAGGGTGCGCGGTGCGCTCATGTGCGTAAATCCGTCGATATGAGAATGGGAAAGAGCAGGTACCGGACCTACGGCCGGCGAAAGGGACCCGAACAGGGCCGCCTAGGGTAGTCGGCTGGTCAGCGCCCCGGACACGCGCGCGGAAAAACGCGACGGCAGGCGTTTCCTGTCCTGCAGCACGAACCCCTTGTAGGCCGGATCGCCAAAAAGCTCTTCCATGGCGTGGCTCATACCAATGTTTTGGGTTTTCGGCAATTGCGGCGTTCAGCGCCTTTACCTCCTCCCTTGTGGGAGAAGGGAAGTGGGGTCACAACACTTCAAACACAAACGTCTTCACCAACGCGTCCGGCTCGGCGATCGCATAGCAGCGGAACCACGGGCTCTCCTCGACCGCCCGCCATTTCCCAGCTTGCTCCAGCTCATCGAACACCGCCTGGAAGCCGCCGCTCTCGAACACCTGGTCGCGCACGGTGAAGATCGCATGGCCGCCCTTACGGGTGATGCGCAACAGCTCGTGCAGGCCGGATGCCGGCGCATGGCTGATGGTGAACACGCCGGTCGAGAAGAAGGCGCGGAAGTGGCCGTCAGGCCATGGCAGCGTTTCGCCCAGCATTGCCTGCTTCAGGTCGCTGTAGGCATTGCGGCTGCCGGCGATCTTCAGCATATCGTGCGAGAGGTCGAGCCCCGCAATGTCGCGGTAACCGAGCGCCTTCAGCGAGGGTCCCGACAGGCCAGTGCCGCAGCCGGCATCGAGCAAGGGGCCATCGCCCGCCGGCACATGACGCGCCACCCAGGCGGTGATCAGGAAAGGCAGGAGGTAGCCGAGCGAGGCGGTCTCGCTGTCATAGGTCGCAGCCCACGCGGCATAGGCCTCCTCAAGCGCTTCCGGCGTGTCGGCCGTATAGACGGAATCCAGCGCCGCATTGGCTTTGTCGACGATCATGGGGACCTCCTCAAGGGGAATGCTCGGGGATCGTAGCGCTGCCTTGGCCGAAAAACTATTCCTCGTGCTGGCGGCGCAGCCGCCGCTCCAGCGCCCTGAGCGCCAGCGACAGGCCGACGGTCAGAATGAGATAGATGTAGGCCGTTATCGAATAGGTCTCGAAGAAGCGAAAGGAGCCGGCGGCGTAGACCTTGCCCATCTGCGTGATGTCGGCAACGCCGAGCACCGAGACCAGCGAGGAATCCTTGACCAAAGCGACGAAATCATTGCCGAGCGGCGGCAGGATGGTGCGGATCGCCTGTGGGAACACGATCAGCCGGAAACGCTGCGCGCGTGTCAGCCCAAGCGCCTTCGCCGCTTCGATCTGACCCTTCTCCACCGCCTGGATGCCGGCCCGGAAAACCTCCGAGATGAAAGCCGAATAGCCGATGGTCAGCGCCATGATAGCGCGCCAGAGCAGCGACACGTCGCGCACCAAAAGCTCGCCGAACAGGCCGGCACTTTGCAGCGGCGCGGTCAGCGCGTTCCAGGCCGCGACGAAGGCCGGCGCGCCGGCAAAGGCGATCCAGAACAACAGCACCAGGATCGGTACGCCGCGGACGATCTCGACATAGAAGCGCGCGATCTGGCGCAGCCAGCGCGAACCGGACATTCCCATCAGCGCGATGCCAAGACCCATGGCCGAAGCCAGCACGAAGGCGATCACGGTGACGAAGATGGTGATGCCGATGCCCTTGGCGACGGTGGCGAACACCTGGGCATAGAGGTTGCTGGTGGCGACGAAGACGGCCACCGCGATCGCGAGGGCTGCGGCAACGACAAGCCACCAGGGGAAGTCGGCTTTGGACGAAGAGGAAGGCGTTGCCATCAGGCGATGCCGGCCAAGCAGACGTGGGGGCCGAGGGGGGCGTTCAAGCGCGAAGTCAGCGGGAAATCACTGCCCCATCTTGTAATCAAGAAACCATTTCTTGTTTAGCGCATCGAACGTCCCGTCCGCCTTCAACGCAGCGATTGCCGCGTTGATCGGCTTCACCAGGTCGGAGCCCTTGGGGAAAATGAAACCGAAATCCTCGGTGCCGAGCGGCCCGCCGATCAGTTTCAGTTTGCCCTCGGAGGCATCGACATAGCCTTTGCCAGCGGTGCCATCGGTCAAAACGACATCGACGTCACCGGACTTCAGTGCCTGCACGGTCGCGCCGAAGGTTTCGAACAGTTTAATGCGCGGGTTCTGCTCATTGCCGTCGAGCACGCTATAGACGGCGGTGTAGAAGGGCGTGGTGCCGGCCTGCGCGCCAATCAGCCCGTCCTTGAAGTCGCCGAAGGTCTTGGCGTCAGTGAAGCGGCTCTCATCGCCGCGCACCAGCATGAACTGTTCCGAGCGCATATAGGGGTCGGAGAAATCGACCTTCTCCTTGCGGTCGTCCTTGATGGTGATGCCGGTCATGCCAATGTTGTACTGGTTGTCGGAAACCGCCTGGATCATCGCGTCCCAGGAAGTGTTCTGGTACTCGACCGTGAAATTGAGCCGCTTGGCGATCTCGTTCATCGCGTCATACTCCCAGCCGATCTGCTTGCCGGTCTTGGCATCGATGAACTGCAGCGGCGGATAGGCGTTTTCGGTCACAACCACAACCTTTTTGCCGCCGAGGTCGGGCAGCGCCTGCGCGAAGGCGGCAACGGGCGTCAGGACGAGGGCAAGCAGGCCTGCCAGCAGCAGTTTCGATTTGGTCATGACACACTCCCCGGAAATTGACGGACCCGGACATGGCCGGGCTTGCAGGAAAATACGGCGCCGACTTTAGCTTTCCGCAAGCGTCATGCAAGACGGTCCGCTGCGTCAGCGCGCGCGAAAAGGGATTCCAGTGCCTTCATTTCCGGGATTCAGGAATGAACGGTGTCGCGGCAGCGATCAACTCCGCTTCGCGATGCCGGCATCTGCCTTGCGCAAGCCGGAGACGAACCGCGTCAGGGTGCTGTGCAGGGATCTCAACTCGTCGGCATCCAGCGGCAGGTTGCAAAGCATAGCCGCCGGCACGCTTTTGGCCTGCTCACGCAACGCTTGGCCCTTCGCTGTCGGCTCGACCATAACCCGGCGCTCGTCGGCCGGGTCGCGGCGGCGGGTAACGAGGCCGCCAGCCTCCATCCGCTTGAGCAGCGGCGTCAGCGTCGCGGAATCCAGGCCAAGCGCTTCGCCAAGCTCGCCAACCGTGCTTGGAGCCCGTTCCCAAAGCGCCAACATGGCCAGATATTGCGGATAGGTCAGGCCGAGCGGATCGAGCAGCGGGCGGTAGAGCTTCGTCATCAGCCCGCTTGCCGAATAAAGCGCGAAGCACAGTTGCTGGTCGAGCCGCGGAACGTGAAACGTCCCGGTGGCCTCCGCCGGGACGTCGCTGGTGCTCTTTGTCGTCTTTTCCGTCATGTCGCCTTTACCGAAAGCGCTACGTCGACATTGCCCCTGATGGCGTTGGAATAGGGGCAGATCTTGTGCGCCTCCGATACAAGCGCTTCCGCCGCCGCCTGATCAAGGCCTTTCGTTTCCGCCGCGAGCGCGACGCCGAGCTTAAAGCCTTCCCCATTGGGAAGCAGGCTGACGGTGGAGGTTACCCCGGCATCCGTCAGCGACAGCTTCTGTTTGCGCGCGACGAAGCGGATGGCGCTTTCGAAGCAGGCGGCATAGCCGATTGCGAACAGTTGCTCAGGATTGGTGGCGCCCCCCGGCCCGCCGAGCTCCTTGGGCATTGCCAGATCGACCTTGAGCAGACCGTCGCTGGTCTCGCCATGACCGGCGCGGCCGCCGGTGACGTGAGCCTGTGTGGTGTAGAGTGCCATATCAAATCTCCAATTACCTTGTGCACGATTATTTAGTGCACAAGATAATGCGCCGTCAACAGCCGGCTCCTGTGTCTGGCGCTGAAAGCGTTCACAGTCTGGTGAAACGAAAAAAGGCGGCCGAAGCCGCCTTTTTGAATGGGATGTCCGAAAACCTTATTCGGCGGGGGTCGCTTCCGCGGCGGCCTTGGCTGCTGCTTCGGCCTCGGCGGCGGCCTTCTTCTCGGCGGCGTCCTGGGCGGCCTTCTCGACGGCCAGGGCCTCGGCTGCTGCCACCTTCTCGGCCTCGATGCGGGCCTTCTCGGCGTTCAGCGCATCGCGCTCCTCATCATTCAGCTTGCGGGCGCGCACGCCGGTGTTTTCCGAAATACGGGCCGATTTGCCGCGACGATCGCGCAGGTAGTAGAGCTTGGCGCGACGCACCTTGCCGCGGCGAACGATCTCGACGCCTTCAACCATCGGCGAGTAGACCGGGAACACGCGCTCGACGCCTTCGCCGTAGGAAATCTTGCGAACCGTGAAGTTCTCCTGGAAGCCGGCGCCGGCGCGGGCGATGACGACGCCCTCATAGGCCTGGACGCGGGTGCGGGTGCCTTCGGTCACGCGGACCTGGACGCGCACGGTGTCGCCGGGCTGGAATTCGGGAAGCTTGCGCTTGGCCTCGATCTTGGCGGCCTGTTCGGCCTCGAGCTGACGGAGGATATCCATCTCAAAAGTCCACTTCTTGTTCTTCCGACAGTCAGAGCGTCCGACACTCGCCTTGCAGTTCCATTGACCGCTTGGCTATGCCTTTTGTCTCCAAGACATTTGTCTTTGAAACATCAGGCAGGGGCGACTACACCGTCATTGTTGACGGGTCCGGCAGATTCTTTCTGGCCGGTACGGGCGGGCACATACAGCTATTTCGCCGCTTTGTCACGCCTTGGCAGCGCATTTTCTGCTCGCATGGCACCATCCTAATCCTGCCGTGCCGGGTTGCGCCGGTCGTTCAGGCTTTCTAAGCCTGAAATAACACAGTTTTGAGCGGCCGCAATTCATGTCTGTCTTCGATGCCATCCTGCTCTTTCTGGCGGGCTTTCTGTCAGGCGCCGCCAATGCGGTCGCCGGTGGTGGCACCTTCATCACCTTCGGCGCCATGACGTTGGTCGGCCTGCCGCCGATCGTCGCCAACGCCACCTCCTCGGTGACCCAATTTCCAGGCTACATCACTTCGACCCTCGCCTACTCGGCCGATATCAGGCATTTCTGGCGCGGCGCGCTGCTGCTGTGCCTGATCTCGGCCGTGGGCGCTCTGGCCGGCGCGCTGATCCTTTTGGCGCTCGACAATCCGTCGTTTCGCGCTCTGGTGCCGTGGCTGCTCCTGGCCGCGACGGGCCTGTTCGCCGCCGGCCCCTGGCTGAAACCAGTGCCGAAGCCCGGCCATGAAGCGGCGGTGGGCTCGCTGGCCGGCTCGCTCGCACAATTTATCACTGCCATCTATGGCGGCTTCTTCGGCGCCGGCATGGGCGTGATGATGCTGGCGACGCTCGGCCTGACGCAAGCCGGCGACTATCACCGGCTGAACGCGTTGAAGAACATGCTGGCCATGGTCATCGCCGCTGTCGCGATCGTCGTCTTCGTCTCGGGCGGCGTCGTCGCCTGGCCGCAGGCGATCATCATGATCCCGGGCGGCGCGCTTGGCGGCTATGCCGGCGTCTGGATCGCCAAGCGCGTGCCGCAAAACGCGGTGCGCGGCTTCGTCGTCGCCGTCGGGCTGTTTCTAGCTTTCTACTATTTCACGAAAGGCTGAGCGGGGCTAAACTGCGGCGAACGCGTGCTGGTCGCTCTCCGCGCAATCGACTAACCAACACAAGTAAGAACGGGATTGGTCATCTGCTTTTGCCAATCCGGCCCGAGAGCGGCTTTTGCAGAAAGCGCACTCTCTGATCCAGGGTCTCCATCGTGGAACATCTTGATTGCGAATGATTGCCCGTGATGTCCAATAACCATTGGCATACCTGGCTGATAAGTTGTTGTCGCATTCACCATCGATCCGCTGACGACGGCCGTCGTGTTATAGGTACCCGGACCTTGTACAACGGCAATGTTACTCTCGGAGGCACCGTTGAAAATCACATAGCTGTCGAAGCCGGCTTTGAGCGTGGCTATCGCAGCCTCCTTTGCCGCAACCTTCGATGCGCCGATGCCCCCACAAGCGGGCGCCGCGCTCGACTGAACTATAGCCGTATCGCGCGACGTCTGAACCGTGCTTGCCGAAGCGCAGCCCGCCAATACAGACATAGCCAAATAAACGAAGCTCTTTTGCATGAATCCCCCCAAATGCTTAGGGAGACTAGCGCTCAATTCTCACAGAAGTCGAGGCAGTCAAATAGGAGAATGGTCTCTTCTTCAAACACTACTGGTCCTGCCACCTCTCAAAAGATCCGGACGCCGCTCCTTCGTCAGCCTCTCGGACTCCGCCCGCCGCCAGGCGGCGATCTTCTTGTGATTGCCCGAGATCAGCACCTCGGGAATCACACGGCCTTCGAACTCCTGCGGCCGCGTGTAGTGGGGATGTTCGAGCAGGCCGTTCTCAAAGCTCTCTTCCTCGCCCGACACCGCATTGCCCATCACGCCGGGCAACAGCCGCACCACCGCATCGAGCAGCACAAGGGCGGCCGGCTCACCCCCGGAGAGGATGAAGTCGCCGATAGAGACCTCCTCCAATCCCCGCGCGTCGATCACCCGCTGGTCGACGCCCTCGAAACGGCCGCAGACGATGACGGCACCCGGCCCAGCGGCCAGCTCGCGCACACGCGCCTGGGTCAGCGGCTTGCCGCGCGGGCTCATCAGCAGCCGAGGCCGCGCATCGCCTTCCGGCGAAGCGTGGTCGACGGCTTTCGCCAGCACGTCGGCGCGCATCACCATGCCGGCGCCGCCGCCGGCGGGCGTGTCGTCGACGGTGCGATGGCGGTCGGGGGCGAAGTCGCGGATCTGGATCGCCTCCAGCGACCACGTCCCGGCCTCCAGCGCCCGGCCGGCCAACGACAGGCCGAGCGCGCCGGGAAACATCTCGGGGTAAAGCGTCAGCACCGAAGCGGAAAAACTCACCGGTTGCCCCCGGCATCGCTCGGTCCGCGCGGCCGGCCCTTCGGATCGAAGTCTTCCTCGCGCAGGCCATCGCCATCCTCGTCGTCGACCAGCCCGGCTGCCGCCGGATCGACACGGACAAAACCCTCGGCGATCGACACTTGCGGCACGGCGGCCTGTGTGAACGGGATCAGCACGCCCTTGCGCCCGCCCAGCGTCACGTCGAGAATGTCGCCGCCGCCGAAATTGTGCACCGCGACCACCTTGCCAAGCACGGCAGCCGTGTCGTCGCGGACTTCGAGGCCGACGAGGTCGGCATGGTAGAATTCGTCTTCCTCGCCGTCGTCCGGCAGCATCGAACGGTCGACGAACAGCTCCGTGCCTGCCAGCGCCTCGGCCGCATTGCGGTCGGCAATGCCCTTGAAGCGGACCACGACGACGGTGTTGGCAGGCCTGATGTCGACGATCTGGAAGGCGCGCCCGTCCCTGGCGTAGAGCGGCCCGTAATCGGCCAGCGCCAGCGGCTCACCTGTGAAGGTCTTCACCCGCAATTCGCCCTTGATGCCATGGGCGGCGCCGATCACGGCCATCTGGACAGGGTTCTGGGGCTTGCTCATGGCGCTTTTACCTTCGTCATCCACGGGCGGAGCAGGCGCGAAGCGACTGCGCAGACCCGAGGATCCATTCCGTTACGGCGACCAAAAAGCACGGCAGTTCAGAAAGGGTCACGAGTCTCGTTCCTGCCAACTCTCTATTTGCAAACACTTCGCGCGGTCTCCACCGCAAAGCTATCAGACTTGTAACGCAGCAACGCTCGCAGGTCACGGCATGGATCCTGGGGTCTCCGCGACGTCGCTTCGCTCCTGCTCCGCCCCAGGATGACGAAGGGGGCGGGCATTTCAGCCAATCACCAAGGTAGTCATCTGCCACCAATCGATGGTCTCCTAACCTCAGCCGGCTGTCATTTCAATGACGGCTCTTCACCGCTTCCTAACCCGAATACCCGAAAATGCCGCCATGCAGGAATTCCTCATCCCGGCCAAACCCGATCTCCAGGCGGCGCGCGAAAGCTGGCTCAAGATGCTGGCGCGAGAACGTCGGCTGTCGCCCAAGACCGTGGAAGCCTATGAGCGCGACACGCGCCAGTTCCTGCATTTCCTCACCGGCCATTGCGGCGGCTCGCCCGGCATTTCGGACATCGCCGATCTGCGCCCGGCCGACCTGCGCGGCTTTCTCGCGGCGCGGCGCAATGCCGGTGCCGGTGCCCGCACGCTCGGCCGGGGTCTCGCCGGCATCCGCTCGCTGCTGCGTTTCCTCGAGCGGCGCGGCCTCGCCAATGCGGCCGGGGCAGCAGCACTGCGCGCGCCCCGCCAGCCCAAATCGCTGCCCAAGCCGCTGACAGCGAGCGATGCCAAGCATGTTGTTTCCATTGAAGGCCAACTGGCGGAGGAACCCTGGATCGCAGCGCGCAACGCCGCCGTGCTGACACTGCTCTACGGCTGCGGTCTGCGCATTTCCGAGGCGCTTGGCCTCGCCGGCGCCGATCTGGCGTCGGCGGCCGACACGGTGCTTCGCGTCACCGGCAAGGGCGGCAAGACGCGCCTGGTGCCGGTGCTGCCGGTGGCGCTCAGGGCGATCGCCGAATATCGCCGGCTCTGCCCCTACCATCTCGACCCCAAGGGCCTGTTGTTTCGTGGCGCCCGCGGCGGTCCGCTCAACCCGGCCATTGTCCAGCGCGACATGGCCAAGCTGCGCTCGGCGCTCAACCTGCCCGATACCGCGACGCCGCATGCGCTGCGCCATTCCTTCGCTACGCATCTGCTCGGCCGCGGCGGCGATTTGCGCACCATCCAGGAACTGCTCGGCCACGCCAGCCTGTCGACGACGCAGATCTACACCGGCGTCGACACCGCGAGGCTGCTCGAGATCTACGAATCAGCCCATCCACGGGCATGAACGCCAGTAGCGTCGCATAGTATCGGTGGCCAAACGTTCACCATTGGCCGAAAGCCTCCCCAACGTCGTCATCCCTGGGCGAAGCAGGAGCGAAGCTCCGTCGCGGAGACCCTGGGATCCATGCCGCGACCTTTGCCATGGAGTGCTGCGGAGCGGAATTCTGCACTGTTGCAGCGTTCCAGAGTCCCGGCATGGATCCTCGGGTCTGCGCCGCGTCGCTACGCTCCTTGCTCCGCCCGTGG